>NZ_JBFRSN010000236.1:0-3197 GCF_041473595.1 Vibrio sp. 10N.222.46.A1 | reverse complement strand
CTGTTGCTCTGTTTATTCAAGTGACCATATCAACTGTACTCGGCGGCGGGTTACCGATAGTCGCTCGATTCTTCAAACTTGATCCTGCTGTGTTAGTGAGCCCTGTACTGGCTTCGATAGTGGATATCTCTGGAATGTGGATCTACTTCACTGTGGTTAATTCATTCTTAGGGATCGCTTAGCGTTTATAAAAATAGCTAAAAACACCTTAGAGAAAAAAATGGCGCTGAAGATTCAAGATCTTCAGCGCCATTTTATTGCTTAAGTAGAAGCTTAAACAGAGTTGAACATTACTTAGATTTGCTCTGTGTTTGACTGAATTCAACTACATCTGTGTAGAAAGCTCGTTCAAACTGGGTGATGGGTGCTTCTACTGGTTTTTCTGGATCTGGTGTGTCAGGAAAGTAATCACGGACAAACTGTACAAATAGAGAGTTCGGTTTTCCCGCTTTATCTAAACCAAAGCCTGCCATGTTGTAGCTCCCATACAAAGAACCACTTTTGGCAATAATGTTGCCTTGGATTGGTGCTTTTCTCATGCTTTGACGGTATTTGAGCGTGCCATCAGTGCCAGATGTAGGCATAGCCTCAATCAGGTTGAGCTGTTTATCGTTCTCCCAGATATAACGAAGTACCTGAGCCATGGTTTGCGAGGTCATGCGGTTATTTCTGGATAGCCCTGAACCATCGACCAACTGTGCTTGGCTTAGGTCAATATTGGCTTTGGTCAGTAATATCTGCTTTATCGCTTCAGTGCCGTTATTAAAGCTGCCCGGTTGAACATAAAATGTCGCACCCAGTGTTTTGGTTAGGTTGTCTGCTATTAGATTGTCTGATTTCTTGAGCATGATATTAATCAGTTCGGGAAGTTTCTCTGAGCTGTGACTTGCGATTAACGTGCTTTTGCCTGCTTTAGCTTTTTTGCCAACGACCACATTGCCTTTTACTTCAATTCTCAGTTCTTTAAGAATCGATGTAACGACTTGATAGGTGTAAAGTTCTGGACTTTGAATCGCGAACTTGAGCGGCAGTGGTTTCTTACGTTCAACTAAGCAACCAGAGAGCTTGTAAGTGTTATCTGGGGTAGTAATAAGCTCCAAGTCGCATTGCGTTGCCTTTTGGCCAGAGCGAGTTACCGTGGCTGCTGAGGTTGTCACGTCTATCGGATAGTGAGCTGGGATATATACGCGTGTTGTACCGTTATCTTTTGTATAAATAGAGGCTTGTGCGCAGTTACTGTCTAAGGTCATTGCACTAGAGGGAGCGCTGTAACAAACGCCTAAAATGTCCCAAGGCCAACCAACCGCTCGTTGATAGCCAGTAAAAGCTGAGTTATCGAGGTATAAGTTGCCCTTGATTGTTTTAGATTGCGATTTAGCATATTGATCTAAAAGATTTTTTAGATGCTCTCTTTGTAGTGTAGGGTCACCACTGAATGCGATCACGACATCTTTATTAGAACGCGCAATGCTGGTCGTGTAGTTAAAATTATCTCCTAACTCCAATTTGGCTGCCAAAGCGGTGACTAGCTTTAACGTACTGGCGGGAGGGTAAAAGCCATCGCTATTGGTGTTCAACTCACTCGAATCATCACTCAATGACTTCAGTATCAAGCTTGTGCTACTGCCATCGGGCAGTTTATCTAGAGGGAGGTATTCGAAAGCACTAATTGAATAGCTACACAGTGACAAACCACATAGGAGTAAGCGGGATAGAAGGCGCATAGAAGGTTTTCTTGGATGACTGATGTTTTCAGTATACAGATATAAAAAACGCCCGCTATAGAGCGGGCGTTTTGATTCTCAATTAACTAATTAATCAATTAGATAATCAGAATTAGAAGTCGTAACGTAGACCTAGAGCTAGCTCGTCTTCAGCTTGTGCTGAAGTTGCAGCAAGGTTGCCGCCAGCAGTACCGAACTGGTCACCCGCTGAGATTAGGTTGAAGTTGTACGATACATAGCCACGGAAGTTAGGCTTGAAGTAGTACGTTGCATCAACAGCGATATTGTCAGCAGACGTTTCACCATTAGTTTCAGCGTTGTTGTATGTAGATGAGAATACTGTTTGACCTAGAGTGTAAGCCGCTGCTACTTCGTAACCAGTGTAATCACCGTCGTTCTTAGCAACTTGACCATCTGTAAATACACCAGCGAAGTATAGGTCGCCCATAGTGTAAGAACCAGAAAGCATGTATTCGTCTTGTGCGTTGTTACCAGAGTATTGACTTGCGTAACCTGCACCTAGTTTAACACCAGTTTCACCGATTGCGTAGATACCAGATAGAGAGTAACCATCAGCACTGTTGTCGCTGTAAGAAGCAACAGCATCGCCTTCGCCTGCTGGAGTACCGTCAGCTTTTAGTTCTGTACGGTCAGCAAAACGGTAGCTTGCTTTAACGCTTAGGTCTTGGAATTGACCTTTGTAAGAAAGCATGTTGTCAGCACGGTCAGCAGCATTGATTTTCATTGCTGCAGAGTTACCGTGGTAAGCCATGATATCGGTAAAGTCAGTGATTACGCCTAGAGCGCCGTCGTTTTTACCGTAAGTTACTTCACCAAATGTACCGCCAAGTCCAGCGTAAGCGTAACGGTTAGTTAAGCTGTCGCTGTTTTTGTCAGTGCCTGCGCCGTTTTCAGCCGTTGTGAACTCGCCTTCGTAGAAACCAACACCGTATAGGCCATCTTGGATTTCAACTTGACCTAGGAAGTTAAGACGGATACGAGAGTTGTCTTGAGCGTTACCATCTTTCATAGATAGACGAGCTTCCGCACGGCCACCCATTTCTAGAGAAGTACCGTCTTGGTTGTATAGTTCTGAAGCGTTAGCACCAGTAGCAAGAGCTGCAGCAGATACAGCAAGCGCGATCATAGTCTTGTTCATGTTATTAATTCCTAATTACTGTCCATAAAGGTATTTATCAAGGATTTGAATCCTTTTTGTATATTGCTCGTATTAATCAAGCTTCATAATCATGCTTAGAACAAAAGCGTGAAACTTGCCAGAGCAATCCGTGGGGTACTTTTTACCCCTAAAGTTCCACCATCAGGTAGTAAAATGATATCAATAAAAATTATGAACACTGTTTTATTGAGTTTGCGTGTGTTTAAGTATTTGTTTTTATATGATTTTTATAAAAGTGTGATCTGTGTTTATTTGGTTTATTTTTGTTTTTTTTAGATATTTCATCGCTAACT
>NZ_JBFRSN010000235.1:0-2329 GCF_041473595.1 Vibrio sp. 10N.222.46.A1 | reverse complement strand
CAAGTTGCAGCTGAGCGTTGTGGTGAAATGGCTAAAGAATATGGCCTAAAGAACTTGGAAGTTATGGTTAAGGGTCCAGGTCCAGGTCGCGAATCTACTGTTCGTGCACTGAACGCTGCTGGTTTCCGTATCACTAACATTGTTGATGCGACACCAATCCCTCATAACGGTTGTCGTCCACCTAAGAAACGTCGCGTTTAAGTTTCGTTTCTAGGAATATTGGAGAAAGATCATGGCAAGATATTTGGGTCCTAAGCTGAAGCTTAGCCGTCGCGAAGGTACTGACTTATTCCTTAAGTCTGGTGTCCGTGCGATCGATACCAAGTGTAAAATTGATAACGCACCAGGTGTACACGGCGCTCGTCGCGGTCGTCTATCTGAGTATGGCGTTCAGCTTCGTGAGAAGCAAAAAGTTCGTCGTATTTACGGCGTTCTAGAAAAACAATTCCGCAACTACTACAAAGAAGCTGCACGTCTTAAAGGCAACACAGGTGCAAACCTGCTTCAGCTTCTTGAAGGTCGTCTTGATAACGTAGTTTACCGTATGGGCTTTGGCGCTACTCGTGCTGAATCTCGTCAACTAGTTAGCCACAAGTCTATTCTAGTTAACGGTAAAGTTGTAAACGTTCCTTCTTTCAAAGTAGCGGCAAACGACGTTGTTTCTATCCGCGAGAAAGCTAAACAGCAATCTCGTATTAAAGCGGCTCTAGAAGTTGCTGAACAACGTGAAAAGCCAACTTGGATTGAAGTAGATGCTGGCAAAATGGAAGGTACATTCAAGCGTATGCCTGAGCGTTCTGACCTATCAGCTGACATCAATGAACACTTGATCGTCGAACTTTACTCTAAGTAAGGTTAAAAAAAGAGAGGACACAATGCAGGGTTCTGTAACAGAATTTCTTAAGCCGCGTCTTGTTGACATTGAACAGATCAATACGACACACGCGAAAGTAACTCTTGAGCCATTAGAGCGCGGTTTCGGCCATACTCTAGGTAATGCTCTTCGCCGCATTCTTCTATCTTCTATGCCGGGTTGTGCCGTAACAGAAGTTGAAATCGAAGGTGTGCTACACGAATACAGCACTAAAGAAGGCGTTCAGGAAGATATCCTGGAAATCCTTCTAAACCTTAAAGGTTTAGCTGTACGCGTTGCTGAAGGCAAAGATGAAGTGTTTATTACACTGAACAAATCAGGCTCAGGCCCTGTTGTTGCAGGTGACATCACCCACGATGGTGATGTAGAGATCGCTAACCCTGAGCACGTAATTTGTCACCTAACGGATGACAACGCTGAGATCGCTATGCGTATCAAAGTAGAACGTGGTCGTGGTTACGTTCCAGCTTCAGCTCGTATCCATACTGAAGAAGATGAGCGTCCAATCGGTCGTCTACTTGTTGACGCTACTTACAGCCCGGTCGATAAAATCGCCTATGCTGTTGAAGCGGCACGTGTAGAACAACGTACTGACTTAGACAAGCTTGTTATCGATATGGAAACGAACGGTACTCTAGAACCTGAGGAAGCAATCCGTCGTGCAGCTACTATTTTAGCTGAACAACTGGATGCGTTCGTAGATCTTCGTGATGTACGTGTACCTGAGGAGAAGGAAGAGAAGCCAGAATTCGATCCTATCCTACTACGTCCTGTAGACGATCTTGAACTAACAGTTCGCTCTGCTAACTGTTTGAAAGCAGAAGCGATTCACTACATCGGTGATCTTGTACAGCGCACTGAGGTTGAGCTACTTAAAACGCCAAACCTTGGTAAGAAATCTCTTACAGAGATTAAAGATGTGCTTGCTTCACGTGGTCTTTCTCTAGGCATGCGCCTAGAAAACTGGCCACCAGCGTCAATCGCTGAAGATTAATCGAAAAGTTAGAAGGATTAGGTCATGCGCCATCGTAAAAGTGGTCGTCAACTCAACCGCAACAGCAGTCATCGCAAAGCGATGTTCAGCAACATGGCTAGCTCTCTTGTTCGTCACGAAGTTATTAAAACTACCGTGCCTAAAGCAAAAGAACTACGTCGCGTAATTGAGCCATTGATTACCCTAGCTAAGACAGACAGTGTTGCTAACCGTCGTCTTGCATTTGCTCGCACTCGTGATAACGAAGTTGTGGCAAAACTATTTAATGAACTAGGCCCGCGTTTCGCGGCTCGCCAAGGTGGTTACACTCGCATTCTTAAATGTGGTTTCCGTACTGGTGATAAAGCTCCAATGGCTTACATTGAGCTTGTAGACCGCCCAGCTGCTGAAGAAGCTGCTGAGTAATCTATACTAGATTCTTAATACAAAAGCCGAGCATTAGCTCGGCTTTTTTGTATCTG
>NZ_JBFRSN010000234.1:0-11874 GCF_041473595.1 Vibrio sp. 10N.222.46.A1 | reverse complement strand
CGCTTCACCCTGACGCGGGCTAACTGGAACAATATCTTGCCAAGCTTGGTAAAGTGCAGGGCGCATCAGGTCGTTCATTGCCGCATCGATAATGGCAAAGTTCTTATGCTCTGTTGGCTTAAGGAACTCGACTTTTGTTAATAATACACCAGCGTTAGCCGCAATCGCTCTTCCAGGCTCGAAAATCAGCTCTAGATCAGAATGATTGTCTAGGCGAGCCAACAAGGCTTTCGCGTAGTCAGAAGGCTGTGGTGGTAATTCATCACGATAAACCACCCCCAAACCACCGCCAACATCAAGATGCTTGATGTTGATATCGTTAGCTCGTAGTTGGTCGATCAACGCAAGCAAGCGATCAGTGGCATCGATGAAAGGTTCGATATCGGTTAACTGAGAGCCGATGTGGCAATCAATACCATGGATAGACAAGTTATCGAGTGTTTTAGCAAACGCATAAACAGCAGGAGCACGATCGAAGGCGATACCAAACTTGTTATCACGCAGACCCGTAGAGATATAAGGGTGAGTATTGGCATCAACATCAGGGTTGATTCTCAGTGAAATCGGCGCTTTAACTCCAAGTTCACCGGCCACTTTATTCAGTCGCTCCAGTTCTGGCTCAGACTCTACGTTGAAACATTTAATGTTCAACTCAAGCGCTCGCTTCATTTCTGCGGCTGTTTTGCCGACACCAGAGAAAACAACTTTCGCCGGATCGCCACCTGCAGCAACCACACGCTCTAGCTCACCACCAGAAACGATGTCAAAACCAGAACCCAAACGAGCTAAGGTATTCAACACGCCTAGATTCGAGTTAGCTTTAACGGCGTAACACACCAAATGCGGGTGCTCACCTACCGATGAGTCAAATGCGTTCCAGTGACGTTCTAATGTGGCACGAGAATATACATACAGCGGTGTACCATATTGCTCTGCTAGTTGTGAAAGTGCGACGTCCTCAGCCCAAAGCTGGCCATCTTCCTGATAGTTGAAGTAATCCAAAGTTCTTATCCCTTATAAATAACGATTTCTGCGTTTTTCACTTATTGTGATTGTTCAGTCTGTTGAACTTCATCAGGATCATACAAAGGACCCGTTTGACCACAACCAGAAAGTCCAATAACGGACACCATAAACAGAGCTGTAATTAGTTTTTTCATTTTGCACATCGTGATTATTAACTCAATGCCCCCTATAATCGCACCACACTCAGGAAAAGCAATAGGATAGAAAGGATGAACGAGACTGAATTTCATAAGCTGGTCGATATACAGATGCAAAACATCGAAGAAGCGATCGATGAATCAGAGGCAGATATTGATTATGAAGTGACTGGTAACGTAATGACGTTGGAGTTTGAAAACCGCAGCCAAATTATCATCAATCGCCAAGAACCAATGCGTGAGATCTGGTTAGCGTCTAAATCTGGCGGCTTTCACTTCAAGCTAGTTGACGACAAGTGGACATGTTCAAAGACGGGCATGGCGTTGTTTGAGATGGTCAAAGAAGAGTGCGAAAAGCACGCAGATGAAGAGATTAATTGGGTCTAATCATTTGTAAGCAAAACTAAAAAGGAGTGAATCAATCACTCCTTTTTTAATATCAATCAGTCTTGGTAAGACTAGATATTGACTATCTTTGAGCTCCGAGAAGCTAAAGTCGCATCGTTACGATATGGCACCACATAAGAGTTACCTTCTTCAGGGTGAACAATTTGGTAGTACTGAGGTAGGTTAAAGTTAATCAACTTAGACGACACCTTTGACTCATCTTTTACTGAAGTGTAGAAAGAATTCACGCTTGCGATCATCTCATCTTTTTCACCGCTGTACTGGTGATACACCTCAACCTGATTCGACTCGTCCAATACATAAATATTGAAACCTTTGTCGGTATCCTCAAAGAAAAATTGAATTAAACCTTCACTCGCAAAACCATCAACCACTTCTGGTAGCTGATACTCTTGCTCTTTATCGAGCATCAGTAAAGGTGAGCCCTTCAGCTTATTCGTCGAGATACTACGATAGAAATCGACCGAGTTTTCCAGCATCTGCACCGAAACGCCACGACGTTCAAAGAACAGACCAAACATTTTGTTTGCCAGGCGAATAGCTTTAAATCGGCGGCGCTTCTCTGGCTCAATTGGTTTTAATCGCAAGTCGATACACTCGGCAAGCAGTTGATACACCATATTACGCATCACACCGCGTAAGTTTTTGCTGTAACAGAACACATCGACCGACTCTGGCGGCAACGCATCCTGGTGCATTTTACCCAGTACCGTCTTCAGCGCGTCCAACATCGCGGTTTCGCCTTGGAAATGAAGTGTACGAACTTCATGCCAAGAGTTCCGATAAACCAGATCGACACTACCGACTAAGCTCTTACCTTCTTCACCAAAACTGAAAATATCGGCATTCTTAAGATCCACTTTTAATGCGCGACCACTTAATTCAGACGTCGGGTCATTTTCAAAGTTGATGAACATCGCCAGTTGGCTTATCTCACACGGGCTCGCCAGTGCCTGCATACTCGGACGACGCTTACGCAAAGAGAAGGTATTACGTAGATCGCTCACCATTTGATAGAACTTATCGATATCAATGTGGGCGTCACGAACCACAGAGTGCAAACGCGTCGACTCCGTAATCAAACCATTAAAGAATGACCAAGCAACCAACTTACTCAAGTACTCATGGTGCTCAAGTGAAGGCTGACCGAGAATGCGATGTGCAATCAAAGGCTGTTTGTACAAGTACCAACCCGCTTTATTTGACTGACCCTGACGAACTTCGATAAAGCTCAAATCAGGCTCATGGAGATCCGGGGATATTTGTGGATTCAGTAGCGTCACTTTGCCTGGTAACACCTCAAACGCAGCGTAAAGTTTACGTGCCAAGATACTGATATCTTGCGGGCTGATAGCTGAAGTGATGTCGTTACGACGTGCAAATTGAATCAGGTTACGATAGCTAAGCATCAATGCATCAAGCAGCGCATGGTGCACCACTTTAACCTGCTCAACCTTCCAGTTACGGCGGTTGTCGAGCTCAGCAATGGTTTCATGTCCCCAGTTCCAAGATTTAGTCATCTCGGTTAAGGCTTCACGACGCCATGCGACAGAACCAATACCCGCATCTCGTGACAACTTCTCGTGGGTTTTAAGATAGAAGCAGCGTCTCACCAAATCCAATCGAGTATGGTCGTTGATACGTTCTAGGTAGCGAGTTACCTTCTCAAGCATCAGATAGTAGCTATCCATGCCATACAGATCAGGTTCATCTGCGAAGAAACGACGCTTGGTGTCAATACTAAGAAGCTGGGTGTTTGGGTATTCCCATGAATAAGCTTCTAGCAGGATCGCCTTCAACACCGATTTATACGGTGAGTCGATACTCTTATAGAGCTGCCATAGGTTTGAACCAAAGTACTCTTCAGCAGGAATACTGTTCAGCTTGCCGAAATCGATCCACTGCGAGCAATCAAGATAACCATCGTTACATAAACCTTGGACATACTCGTCGTAGCACTCCTCCATTTCTGGCGGGATGATTTGCCACAACAAACGCTGGCCAGCCAAACGAACGGCTGAGCGGTAGAACTCATCAAGCAGTAGTAAGTGCTGTGAAGAACCACAGTTATCACCGGTCATCTCTTCAGAATGATTCGAGCGGAAACGCTCTTCATCCATCAAAAAGAAGTTCGCTTCAACCCCTAAGGTTTCAGCCCAATCAGTAATAAGCAGACATTTATTGGTCAGGCTATCGCGAGATGCGCCATCCATATCTGGAGATACACACACCCAGATATCAAGATCACTTGAGGTACTTTGACCAATAGACGAAGTGCTGCCCATGGTGTACAAACCCAAGATTGCTGGTTCAGCGGCCTCGGTAAGTTTTCCGCCCAGAGTTAATTCAGTATCAGAGACAAATTGCTTTTGGAATTCATTAAGCGTGAAGCTACGAATTCCAAAAGGAACTTGTTGGTCATAATAACCAGGCATCATCGGATGATTGAAGTGAAGCAGCGCGGGGATAAGGTTAAAAACTCGCTGGCCCTGGACATTCATCAACGCCAACGCACGATCAATGCGCTGCTGATTTAGATTGTCTAATCGTTGAATCAAAGTTTGAGTGTAAGCCTGCAAGGTAAGTCCTTGGTTTGAGATTAAGTGTACTTCTGTTTAGTTACTGAACGAAAGCAGCAACAAAACGTGATCAATTTAACACTTTTACCCTTATCGGTAAAGCAAAGGACGCCGTCATACTTACGAATCCCTTGATGACTGAAAGTAAAACTCGCGGCGCCGTAGTGTCCTCTTTATTGACTATTTCTAATAATAGCCCATGTTTCAAATGAGATACCAATCACACTATTTTGGTGAACTCATGAAATTCCCTCTGCTATCAAAGTATCGAATGATCAAACAGTAAGAATTTTCGCCTCACAATGGTAGGATTAGCCTATTACAGAACCTATATCGGAAACACCATGACAAATTCAGCACCAATTCGTATCGCGACCAGAAAAAGCCCTCTTGCCCTTTGGCAGGCATACTTTGTAAGGGATGCACTGCAAGCTGCTCACCCTGGTTTAGAGGTTGAGTTGGTAACTATGGTGACCAAAGGTGACATCATCCTAGACACGCCACTTGCTAAGGTAGGCGGTAAAGGGCTATTCGTTAAAGAACTTGAAGTAGCAATGCTAGAAGGTCGTGCTGACCTCGCAGTTCACTCAATGAAAGACGTACCGGTCGACTTCCCTGAAGGTCTAGGTCTAGTAACTATTTGTGAGCGCGAAGATCCTCGTGATGCTTTCGTATCAAATACTTACAACAACATCGATGAGTTACCACAAGGTGCTGTCGTAGGTACATGCAGCCTGCGTCGTCAATGTCAGTTGCTAGAATATCGCCCAGATCTCATCATTAAAGAGCTGCGTGGCAACGTTGGTACTCGTCTAGGTAAACTCGATGATGGTCAATACGATGCTATCGTGCTGGCAGCAGCTGGCCTTAAGCGATTAGAGCTAGAAGAGCGTATCCGTAGCTTTATCGAACCTGAACAGTCTCTACCTGCTGTAGGGCAAGGCGCTGTTGGTATTGAGTGTCGTCTAGATGATGAACGTCTAATCAAGCTTCTTGAGCCACTGAACCACAAAGACACAGCCGATCGTGTGCTATGCGAACGTGCAATGAACCTAACTCTAGAAGGTGGTTGTCAGGTTCCTATCGGTAGCTACTCATTATTAGATGGCGATAATATCTGGCTACGTGCATTAGTAGGCGAACCAGATGGTTCTAAAATGGTTCGTGGTGAGATCTCTGGCCTTCGCAAAGATGCAGAAGCACTTGGCGTTACTCTGGCAAATCAATTGCTGGATGATGGCGCGAGAGAAATCTTAACCAAGCTATACGCAGACCAAGAATAACTATGACAGTGTTGGTGACTCGTCCCGGTTCAGAGGGACAATCGCTTTGCCAACAACTAGCGGATGAAGGGATTCAAGCAATCCATCATCCGCTTATTCGTATCGTTGATAATCCACACTCATCGGATTTAAGCACCCAGCTTAATAACAGCGATATCATTATTGCAGTCAGTCACCACGCCGTGACCGCTGCCCAAAACATCCTTTCGAAAACTTCATCTATTTGGCCAACTTCGCCGCTTTATCTTGGCGTTGGTCAAAAAACTGCGCACGTTTTAAGCAAAGTTAGTAAACAAAAAGTAAACTATCCCAAAGTGAGTGATAGTGAACATCTTCTCAAACTTACTGAACTTAATGGCGTAGATAATAAATCCATTTTGATACTGCGTGGAAATGGTGGGCGTGAGCTCATTAGAGATTCTCTACTCAATCGAGGTGCAAAAGTCTCTTATTGTGAGACCTACCGTAGAGAATATATTCCTATTAGCGACCACAATACCTATCAAACATGGATAAACAAAAAAACGTCCAAAGTTGTCATCACTAGTCAGGAACAATTGGAGTATCTCTGCTCAATTACCCCTGATGAGTATTTGGCTTGGCTTTCAACAAGACATTTATTTGTCCCAAGCCAGCGCATTGTAGAACGAGCACAACAACTCGGCTTCTCAAACGTGACCAATACTCACAGTGCTACGAACCAAATATTACTGGCTGCTCTCCGGCCCTAGCTAGAACAGGAAATAAGCATGACAAGCAAAAAAAATAATGAGCATATTGAACCTGAAAAGAAACAAGACACTCAGCCAGTAGTTGTTGAAAACGAAAAAGCTGACTCTACAGAGACAAAACAGCCTGAACAAAAACTTGATGCCTCTGCGTCAAATACCGCTCAAAATGAACAGCCTCAAGCTGAGCATAAAGAGCAAATAGAGAGAGCAGAAAAGCAAGGTAAGCGCGGTGTAAAACTAGGCGCTATTGCGATCGCGATTTCAATTATCTTCAGTGGCGGTATCGCATTTCAAATGCAGCAAAAGAGCGCTGAATACTCGGCTCAAATCGCTGCTCTTCAAGCACAACTGCAAAATACCCAATCTGCGGTAAATAAAGATCTACAAACCATCAAGCAAGAGACTATCCAAGAAGCATCACATGCGGTGGAGAAAACTCAAGTCGTGCAATCTCAGCAACAGAAGAGCATTCAAAGCCTACAGCTAGCGGTTGCTGATGTTAAAGGTCGCCGTCCAAATGACTGGTTGCTTGCTGAAGCTGATTACCTTGTGAAACTAGCAGGACGTAAACTGTTCCTAGAGCATGATGCCGTTAGTGCAACCAAACTAATGGAAAGCGCCGATCAACGTATCGCCGCACTGAATGACCCAAGCTTGGTCTCTCTTCGTCAATCAATGACCAATGACATTACTAAGCTTCGCACTATTCCTCTTATCGACCGTGATGGCTTAGTTCTACGCATCACAAGCCTACAACAACAAGTCGATACGCTGCCGCTTGCCAATGCAATCCTGCCTGAGGCTGCCGTTGTTGAGAAAAAAGCCGTATCTCAAGATATTAATGACTGGCAGAACAACCTGATGACGTCGATGAAAGACTTTTCAGAAAACTTCATCACATTCCGCAGTCGTGATGGTGAAGTTATTCCTCTACTCTCTCCTGAGCAACACTTTTACCTGCGTGAGAATATCAAGGGCAAACTAGAGACCGCAATTCGTGCTATCTACAAAGAACAAGGTGATGTCTACAGTGCTGCACTACAAACAGCTAACGAGTGGTCGAAGTCGTACCTAAACCAAGATAACAACTCAGTGATTGAGTTTGAGAAGGCAATTAAGCAGCTGAGCGAGCAGAATATTTCTGTGAAATACCCTGTGAAACTTGAGTCTCAAAATGAGTTATCAGACGTGATACGTGAACGCCTACGTCGTGAAGTCACCGTTATGACCACGGAGGAAAAATAATGATTCGTTGGATTTTTCTTCTTCTCGTTCTAGGTGCTGGGTTAATTGTTGGTACTCAGTTCTCTGGTCAACAAGGCTACGTTCTGATCTCAATTGCGAATAAAACCATTGAGATGAGCGTGACAACACTGGTTATCTTTGTCATTGCTCTTCTAGCGGCTCTATTCGGCTTAGAGTACCTATTTAAAAAGCTTATGTACGCAAGCTCGACAACTTGGAACTGGTTCAGTGTTCGTAAACTAAAGCGCTCTCGTCGTTATACCAATGAAGGCATCATCAAGCTTCTTGAAGGTGACTGGAAAGGCGCAGAGAAGAAGGTAACTCGTTGGGCTAACCACCACGACATGCCGCTACTTTGTTATTTAGTCGCTTCTCAAGCTGCTCACGAACAAGGCAATACAAGTGAGCGTGATAAGTACATTGAGCTTGCTAGCCAACAAGAGGACTCTCTATTGGCCGTTGAGCTAACGAAAGCAAAACAACAGATCAGTGAGTCGAACTACGAAGCCGCATTCGATACACTTTCAACATTGAAAGGTTCGTACCCGAATAACACCGCCGTACTTGGCCTGCTAAAAGCCACTTACATGCAGCTTAAGCTGTGGCAGCCACTGTTAGAGCTAACGCCTAAGCTGGCTAAGAACAAGCTTCTTACACCTGATGAACAAGTTGAGCTGGAACAGAAAGCTCAATGTGGTTTGCTTCACGATGTGGCACAGCAGCAAGGTAGCGAAGGTTTAATCAGTCATTGGAATAAGCTTTCAAGAAAGCAAAAACAAAGCTCTCACCTTGTTTCTTGTTTTGTGAAGCAACTGATCGCTCGTAAAGCTGATTCAGAAGCCTTCACAGTGATTAAAGAAAACATTGCGAAGAGTGGTTCAAATGAGCTCTATATGTTGCTTCCTGAGCTAAATCTTGCCGATCACCACCCAGTAGTTGTGATGCTAGAGCGTGCTATCAGTAAAGATGGTGGCAATGCCGAAGCACACAGCGCATTGGCTCAATTCTACCTAAGAAAACAGAAGTGGGCAGAAGCACAAAGTCACTTTGAAAAAGCACTAGCACTTCGCTCAAATGTTTCAGATTACGGATACCTATCTGATGCCCTAGAGAAGCAAAACTTAACGAAAGCAGCTCACGAGGTTTCTCGTAAAGCACTCGCTCTCGTTCAACCAGCGTAATTCAAAACGACTCAAACTAAGCCGATGTCTAGCATCGGCTTTTTTGTATCTGTTATTTGCCCCTAGATAACTTCTACAACACCTATAAACCAAACTCATCGAACCCTACCCGTCCAACGCCACCAAACCTAGTGCACAAAAGTAACTATGAAATAGCGTAATAAAGCCTCCCAAACAAACGGAGAACGACACTAATTGTGTCTATATGTAGTTTTACGATTTTTATATACAAGCTCTTAGAAGAGGCTCGAGAGGTATGACGCCTGTAAGCTGAAGAGTAAAAGGAGCTCACTTTGAGAGAACACATTTAAAGATATTCACCAACAGACCGAAAGCCACGTTAAATCACGCTGAATTAGCAATTAAATGGCCATCAATATTCCAACTATAAAACGCTAAAGCCGGGGTTAATATCGGCATCAATCAAGTTTAATGGTATGACTCTCGTGATGCCGATTGATGTGCGAGCAGAACATACGGGTGTTGTGTTTCAGGTTGAGGCTCCAATGGTATTTAACCTTGAGAAGCCCAACCCTAAGCATTTATATCAGTTAGAAGTGGAACTCGATGGGCAAAAAGAGAGTTCTTTCGTAGCCTTGAATCCAGCCTCTTGCGTGAGTAACTTTTTGCGTAACTAGCGGTTATTCAATTAGCCCGTTACGTAATGAATCAATTTGCTCACTCGCTTGTCATCTAATGAACTGCCGACGCTAACCCTATTTCAAAAACACATTATAGCGTTTTGGCCATGACAACCTCACAAGCGTCATGGCCTGTTTCTCCCCAAGCTGAATCAAGGTGTTCAAAGCCCAATTTTTCGTAAAGTTTAACGGCGGCATTAAGGCATTCGGTCGTTTCTAGATACATATGTTGATAACCCAGTTCCTTAGCTTTCTCCATCGACATATTAACCAACTTCTTCGCTAAGCCTTTGCCTCTGGTTTCTGGCAAGAAGTACATTTTTTGCAGTTCGCAGACTTCTGGCATACCGGCTAGTGGTGCAAATCCACCACCACCGACAACCTTTCCATCAAGTTCAATCACCCAATACTGAGATCTTTCATTGTTATAAACACTGAACATGTCTTCTAAGGTGGGATCGGCCACACCATAACCTTTATCTTCAGTTAGCCCGTTCTCATAAGAGACTTGGCGAATTACATTGGCCACTACGGTGTTGTCTTGCTGTTGTAGGGGACGAACCACCACACCGCTTGAAGCGTGGCTTTGTTGCAGTGCTTTAAGGTAGTGCTTAATTCCCCCCGAAACTTGTTGAGTTTCCGCTTCCGTTAAACGCTCAAGTACCGAGTCATAAAACTGATTCTGTTGACTGTGAAGTTGGGTAAGAGTGTTTATCCCTTGTTCTGTAACTGAAGCAACAACACTGCGCTTATCGTTGGGGTGTGGCGAGGTTTGAATTAACGAGTTCTTCGCTAGATTGTTGACTGCTCTACTGGCGTTGGACTTATCAATATTGAGCTTATCCGCTAATTGATTCACGGTTAATGGCTGCTGCTCTAGTTCGATAAGCGTATGCGCTTGAATCGGAGGTAGGGCAATATCACCACAATCTTTGTCGAGCATTCCGAGCTGTCGAACGAGCTGACGTGATAATTCTCTAAGTTGTGCTGAAGTCATGTTGCCTCTCAATATGGTTGCGATGTACAACTACAATTTAATTGCGCGCCGCAACTATGTCAACAATAAACTCTCTAGGTTAAGCGTGTTGGTGCAAACAAAACTGTGGCTGTGTTGTTTGGCTTTCTGCCTTTCGTAGCCAAACTTTCTCATGGAAGTAGTAAGCCACGGTATTCAAAGCGGGTTCTAACGTTGCCATCACACCACCAACAAAGGCATCGCCAGTCAATAAGTAGACAACGGTAAAGGCAACACTAAAGTGGATAGTAGCGAAGCTTGCTGTTTTTAATTTAGTCATCCACTGACGAGCTTTAAGCGCTGGAACTTGAGCCCAAGCCTTTTCATGAAAATAGAAGGCGACGGTATTCACAGAAGGCTCAATCATAGCGATTAAGCTACCAATTAAGATATCGCCCGTTAGTACATAAGCGACACTAAATGCGATAGTAAAATGTAATGCGGCAAAGGTTAGTGTCTTTTTCATGATAATTACTCAGTCGTTGTGTTGTTTCGATAGAACTATTATTGAGAATTATTATCATTAAATCTAATGGGAAGGAGAGATTAATTTGATAGATGAAACCTATCAATAAATAAGTGACTGACGATAAGACTTGGAGTGAGAGGCATAAAAAAAGGTTGGTCACGAAGACCAACCTTTCTATTTAGAGCGAGAAGTTCGAAGTCTTCTCGTTCACTCACCTTTAAAGCGCAGCAATAGTCGCTTTTTGCTCTTCTAGCTTAACAAGAGTTTCTTGGTAGCCTTCAAGCTTTTCACGCTCTTTCGCGATAACGACTTCTGGTGCTTTAGCAACAAAACCTTCGTTACCTAGCTTACCTTCGATACGCTTAATCTCACCGTGAGTCTTCGCTACTTCTTTATCTAGACGAGCAAGTTCAGCATCTTTGTCGATAAGACCCGCCATTGGGATCATCAGCTCAGATTTGCCAACAAGTTTAGTTGCACAAGCTGGAGTCGCTTCGCCGTCTGCTAGAACTTTAATATCGTCTAGCTTAGCTAGAGAAGTAAGAACGATCTTATTTGCTTCGATACGAGCTGCATCTTTCTCATCAGCGACTTTGATCATTACTTCTAAGCCTTGGCTTGGTGCAATGTCGTATTCCGCACGTAGGTTACGGATAGCTGTGATGAAAGTTTTAACCCATTCGATGTCGTCAACGATCTCAGCATTGAAGTTAGCTTCATTAAACTGAGGAAGCGCTTGAGTCATGATGGTCTCGCCTTCAACGCCGTCTACTAGCGGCTTAACGCTTTGCCAGATAGATTCAGTGATGTAAGGAAGAACAGGGTGAGCAAGACGTAGAGTCTTCTCAAGAACCGTGATAAGTGTGTAACGAGTCGCTTGTTGTTGAGCTTCAGTACCTTTCCAAAGAACAGGTTTAGTTAGCTCTAGGTACCAGTCACAGAATTGGTTCCAGATGAATTCGTAAAGCGTATTTGCTGCCATGTCTAGACGGTAGTTGTCTAGGTGAGCATTAAACTCTTTCGCTGCAACTTCAAACTGAGATTCAATCCACTTGTCTGCTAGAGAGAATTCCATGTTTGCACGGTCTTCAACAGACAGTGACATGCCACAATCGTGCTCTTCTGTGTTCATCAGTACGTAACGGCTTGCGTTCCATAG
>NZ_JBFRSN010000233.1:0-9346 GCF_041473595.1 Vibrio sp. 10N.222.46.A1 | reverse complement strand
AGGTGAGCGAACTATGAAGAATCCAGTGATAGCGGATACCAAGCCAGTCAAAGTGGAGCTAACAGAAGGGGAGGAGTATTACTTCTGTACCTGTGGGAAATCGAAAAACCAACCGTTTTGTGATGGTTCTCATGCAGGAACGGGCTTCAAACCGAAGAGTTTCGTGGCCGAGGAAACCGGCGACGCTTACCTGTGCCGCTGTAAGTATTCGAACAATCTCCCTTTCTGTGATGGCACCCATAAACAGTTTACGGCTGAGCAAGTGGGCCAAGAAGGCCCCGATGTTCACATCCAAGCGGCAACGCCCGATCTCTCACCTGCGGCTTCTGCAACCAAAGAGGAGCCCACGGTTGAGTTCATTCATCAATTAGCACGAGATGGCTTATCCAAAGTGGGGCATCACGGGCCAATGACTTCAATGGGCGTTCCAAGATATCTATTGCCTCACTGGGATGATATTCAAGTGATGGTTGCACAAATGGCGACCAAACCGTTATTGGAACATGTGCCAGTTGGTACTGAGCTTATTATTGGGCCAAAAGCGAAAAAGCCACTCAAGTTGAACATATCTTTGTTTGTTTCTGATATGAGTTTTGGGTCGTTGTCTGAAGAAGCGAAAATCTCTTTAGCGACAGGCGCGGAGCTTGCGGGAACGGGAATTTGCTCGGGTGAGGGAGGCATGTTGCCCGAAGAGCAAGCGGCAAACTCACGTTACTTTTATGAATTAGCTAGCGCACAATTTGGTTACGATGAATCTAAGCTCAAAAATGTCCAAGCCTTCCATTTTAAAGGTGGGCAGGGTGCTAAAACCGGAACTGGCGGTCACCTACCGGGTGCGAAGAACATTGGCAAGATAGCAGAGGTGCGTGGCATTGAAGCGGGTACCGCCGCGATTTCTCCACCCACCTTTGTTGATCTAAAAACCGTCGAGGATTTCAAAAAGTTCGCCGACCGAGTTCGAGAGGTGACTGGCGGGATCCCAATTGGCTTCAAGTTGAGTGCCAATCATATTGAAGAGGATATTCAGTTCGCATTGGATGCCAGTGCCGATTACATCATCTTGGATGGTCGAGGCGGTGGCACAGGTGCGGCGCCAGAAATGTTCCGTGACCATATTAGCGTGCCAACTATTCCAGCGCTTGCTCGTGCCAGAGCCTATCTAGACAAGCAAGGCGTAAGTGGCAGAGTCACCTTAATCATTACTGGTGGGCTTCGTGTTCCAATGGACTTTGTAAAAGCGATGGCGCTTGGTGCAGATGGTGTCGCTATCTCGAACAGTGCCATGCAGTCGATAGGGTGTGTTGCCGCCCGAATGTGTAACACCAATAATTGCCCGGCGGGCATCGCGACTCAAAAAGCCGATTTACGCCAACGGTTAAATGTCGAGAAGGCATCGAATCAATTGAAGAACTTCTTCGAAGCCTCGACTGAATTGATGCAAGTGATGGCGAGAGCGTGTGGTCATGATCATTTGAATCAGTTTAATCCTCACGATTTGGCAACATGGAATCGCGAAATGGCCGAGCTATCCGGAGTCGCTTACTCTGGTGTCAGTCCATTAAATCAACTTAAGTAAATAGTATTTCGATCAAGCACACTCACTGTATTTTGGGTGTGCTTATTTTTGTCTGTGTAATACTAACCTATGTTTAACCTTTCGTAATTAACTGCTTTATAAGTGTTTTTAAATTATTTCCTATTTTTTGAAAATATCGCTTTACCTCAAGTTAACTTGAAGTTCTATCATCGTCCCCAATCTAAAAACACAATCTATCACCTTGTCGCCTAGTGCAGGTTTTGATGTTATCAAACAGACGTTACGAATCTTCAGTTATGAACTTTGAGCTCCGTAATTGAAGTCATGAGTGCAAAAAGGTGAGAAAAATGAACAAGGATCAACAATGAAAGTATTAGCGATTGGCGCGACCAACAGTAAAGCATCGATTAACCAACAATTGGCAGCGTACACCGCAAGCTTAGTTGAGGGCGCGCAAGTAGAGGTGCTCGATCTTAATGATTTCGAGATGCCCATTTACAGTGAAGACAGAGAAAAAGAGTCCGGTGTCCATCAACATGCGCAGCGCTTTTTTAGCAAGATTGGCGAAGCAGATGCTGTCGTCATCTCTTTTGCAGAGTACAACGGTTCATACACCGCAGCCTTTAAGAATGTGTTTGATTGGACATCACGAATCGACATGAAAGTGTACCAAGGCAAACCTGTTGTGATGCTCTCCACATCACCAGGCCCAGGTGGCGCCAGCTCTGTGTTGTCGTCTGCGGTACATTCTGCACCTTACTTTGATGCTGATGTGAAGGGCTCGATGTCGGTACCAAGTTTCTACGATAACTTTAATGTAGAAACGGGAGAAATCATCAATGCCGAAATAGCAGAGAGCCTGAAATCGATCATGAGTCAGATTTAGAGAGCGAGAACACCACAATAAAACAAAGTAGCTATTTGCGTGGTTTCTTTTCATTGCGCCCGTTATCAAAGTTTAAGGACATTAATTAGTTAAGATGAGAATTGGTCGTTATTATAAAGTTAAAGTAAGCTTTAAATATTTATGATCTCAAGGATAGTGTCGTAATGAGAAACATCGTATATCTCACCATAGGCCAATTGGCGGAGCGAAGTGGTGTGGCACCTTCAGCGCTGCGCTTTTATGAAACCAAAGGGTTGATTGCTTCGATTCGTACTAACGGAAATCAACGCCGGTATCAGTCGGCGATGTTGAGACGAATTGCGTTGATACAAGTCGCGCAGTCGATAGGCTTCACGCTCGAAGAGATCACCGAAGAGTTATCAACACTGCCAATGAACCATACCGCGACTAAGCGAGATTGGGAACGCGTTGCGAAGAAATGGCAGGGGCAACTGGACAGCAAGATGGCGCAGATTAAATCTCTACAAGAAAACCTAACTGGTTGTATCGGTTGCGGGTGTTTGAGTATGCAGAAATGCCAATTGTTGAACCCTGAAGATATTCTGCATGACCAAGGACAGGGCGCACAACGCATTGTTGATTAGACTAACTGAGTTCCTGAAAAACATGGAGCAACGGGCTAAGTTTTAGCTTTTACTCAATGGGTTAAGCAACAGTTGTGGCCGAATAGCGTGCCTAGACAATCACGAATTATAGGTCTAGTTTAGGTGGTTCTTTCAATAAAAGAAGAGGTTAGTTATGTTCAGCCATGTTTTTCTCGGTACCAAAGATATTGAACGCGCGAAGGCTTTTTATGACCCAATCATGAAAGTGCTTGGTTATAGCGAAGGTTCTGTTGATCCCAAAGGGCGCTGTGTTTACGTTAGCCAAACGGGTGTGTTGGGTTTAACGAAGCCGATTGATGGTCAGCCTGCGACTCACGGCAACGGTATGACGGTGGGTTTTCTTGCATCCTCCCCAGAAGTTGTAGATGAGTGGCATCGTGTTGGCGTCGAAAATGGCGGTACCAGTATTGAAAATGGCCCCGGAGCGAGAGGTTCTGACGAGCGTCGCTTGTACATGGCTTATTTGCGAGATCCTGATGGAAACAAGATCTGTGCAACTCACTTTATGCCATAGTGGCGTATACTTAGATGACATGGACTGTTAAGGATCGCTGGCGAATGCGAAGAACCAACAAAATGACACCTAATGAACTGTTTTATGAAAGCTTTGAGCGTTGCAGGATCGATGAAGAATTTCTAGAAACATTTTTGGCGGACTTCTGCGAACACAACCCTAGGTTTTCAGAGCGATTTGAAAACATAGGGTTAGAGCAACAAACCAAGATGCTTAAAGCTTCAATCATCCTTATCTATAACTCTGCAGGTCTGCCGAGCGTACGAAACTCGGTGAGAAAGCTTGGGAAGCGACATAAAGATTTAGGCATGGATATTTCTGAGCAAGAGCTCAACGAGTGGTTTAATTCCTTGCTCAATACGGTTAAAAAATACGATCCACTTTATGATGAAAATATCGAACAAGCTTGGGCACATACCTTGGAAACAGGACTTGCTATCATGAAGAAAGAGTGTGTAGTCTGAATCAAAAAATGTACAAAGTAAGCCCCACACAACAAGAGGCTTACTTTTTTATCGACTCAATTAAAAGGTAAAGCCTGCTTGGATATTCAGTACCGACTCAGCGGTATACCAACCAGTACTTCCGCCGAACTCATACCAATCAAATCCAGCTCGAGTCACAAACTTGGAGTGGCCGAAAACTGGTTTTAGTGACTTGTATTCTGCGCCGATGCCGTAAGTTAAGCCAAAATCACCATGGGACCCTTTGTGGACTTCATTATTATCGCTAGATCGGAACACCAATTTGGTATCTGAGTGTGCGTAAAACGCGCCCGCCTTACCATAAACAGCGAAGTTTTCGCTGAAGCTGTGCTTATACATAGGTGTTAATGAAAGCATTAAAGAATCGAACTCTTGCTCTGTTTGAAGCACCTTGTCACCATTATAGCTAGTAGACTTATCGTCAGTGCTGATAACAAGTAACGTCGATTCAATATACCAATTGCTTTGAACGATCTGGCTACCTAACGTGAATTGAGCGCCAACGTCACCGCTATCCATACCTACACCACCTAATGTGTACATTTCGTTTGATGCGAAAGCTGAAGTTGATGCGATCCCCGTAACTGAGGCAATCGTAAGAGCCGCTAAGACTAATTTTTTCATTGTTTTTACTCTGGTTTGTAAATTTCGGGAGAGGATTTTAGCGGCATTTTCAAAATAAAAAACACTGTTCGAATGGGCGATGGTAAGATTAAATGAAGATTAAATATCTCAAAACATAAGCCTGTATTTCCATGACCTAAAATTACAATTTTTTAGATGGATCAAATGCGCGGTGTGCGAGAGTTAGTCTATGATTTAATGGGTTTTCTATGAGGGAGGGCGGTGCATGTTTCACGCAGAAAAACCTCTGGCGACGGAGGTCATCACCAGAGATAAGAATCATTCGAGGCTTACGTTTTAATTGAAATTAAATCCAAATGACCAATGTTGGGTTGGCATTGGATTGGCCGAGGGTTCTAACACGTTACGATAATCGGATTAAAAGTGAGCAGCCCAACCAATCAGGAACCCTTGCGATGCGGTATCGTATTCAAAGGTACCTTTGTTTTCGTAATCAACCCAAGTGGATTTATACGCCAGATTTAAATCCGACCAGTCGTTAATTTGATAGCGAGCGCCGGTTAACAGAGATGAGGTAAAGTCGGTATCGCTTCCAAGGCCCATATCTAAGCTCGTGTGCACAGTCCAATTTTTGTTGAGTTCCTTGGTCCAACGAACGCCTATCAGATAATCAATCCAATCTTCTTCTAAAGATCTTGAATTCAGGGTTGTCCCGCTGTTTGTGTAGAGTTTGGAATCAATATCGTTATCCCACCAGCGTAATCCAACCATATAATCAATGGCACCAATGTCGTATTGGTAGCGTTTAAAGCCTTTTGCTTCTAAAACGCCTTGTCTGATCTCAAGCTTGCCATTAAGAATACCTGTGTTGCCGATGATTGAATCTGACTTTCCGCTCAGTTTCATGTAGCTGTAGTCAACGTAATAACCCCACTGATTGTTATAGATCCCCTCTAGTCGAAGCATCGCTCCCATATCCAAATGACCCATGATGAATGCAGGGTCGACATCAACATCGCTAGAAATATCACCAATTGTTGTATTACCACGGATATTTAAAGCAAGCGCATAAATTTCTATGCTGTGTTGCCACTTTTTCGTGTCCGATTGTGAACTTGCTTCTTGTGCATTTACGGTTGAACTAACAGCCAACGCTGATGCGAGTAGGTAATGCCATTTAGCCATATTGATATCCTTATCTTCGATGTGAAATAGCACGAATGTGAATGTGTGTTTTAACTATCCATTTTTCACATATGCAACTTGTATATTGCTGATTGTAGACTATGTTTTTTGAAAAGAGCCAAATTAAAAGAGTAAGGATATGAAGCCACAAAGCATTTTTTTGTTCGTTGCTGTTTTGGGTTTAACACCGATTGCGTTGTCGTACGGTTATGCCCCCGTTGTCTCCCTTGATTATCTTTTCGGAATTGATGCTAGCCCTATCAATGTCACTCATATCTTTCGTGCTGTGATGGGGTTGTACTTAGCGTTGGCTCTGTTTTGGATAGTAGGGGCGTTACTAAAGAAATACCGACTGCCAGCACTCTACAGTTTGGTGGTCTTCATGTTGGGTTTGGCTGCCGGCCGAGTCATTAGCTTGTTGATAGATGGCATGCCTCACTGGCTACTTGTCGTCTATCTACTATTGGAGCTTGGCTTTGGTTTGGTAGGAATAAAAATGGTTCACAAAGAGCAATCTGAAACAGTATAAGGACATTCTATGAAAAGGATTTTCCACCTTGTTGTGATGAGTGTGTTGAGTAGCTTTTCGCTATCAGCATGGTCAGCACAAGAGCAACCGAATATTTTTGTTATCTTCACGGATGATATTGGAATATCAAACCTGAGTGCTTATCACAATGGTGTGATGAGCAGCGAAACACCGAACATCGATAGTATTGCTGAAAAGGGCATGCTATTAACGGATTACTATGCTCAACCTTCTTGTACGGCGGGTCGTTCTGCATTCTTAACGGGTCAACTCCCTGTTCGAACAGGCATGCACTCAGTTGGGTTACCGGGTGGCCCAGTTGGTTTAAGTGCCGACACGCCAACGCTTCCTGAAATCCTTAAAACCATGGGTTATGTCACGGGGCAGTTTGGCAAAAACCACCTTGGTGATAGAGATGAATTCTTACCGACAATGCACGGTTTTGATGAGTATTGGGGTTGGTTGTATCACTTGAATGCAATGGAATACACAGAAGATCCAGATTGGCCAAAAGATGGATCTTTGGATGCGTTTGCACCTCGTAATGTTATTTATGCAAGATCAGACGGTAAAGGTGGTCAAACGATTGAAGACGATGGTGCATTGTCGATCGAGCGTATGCGTACACTCGACGATGAAGTAAATAAACATGCGATCAACTTCATCGAAAGGGCGGTTGAAGCGGATAAGCCATTCTTCACTTGGTACTGTCCATCACGTGGTCACGTTTGGACGCACCTGTCACCTGAATACGAAGCTATGCTTGGCCAAAACGGTTGGGGACTTCAAGAAGTGGTCATGAAAGATCTTGATGACCATGTTGGTGAAATGATGGCCAAAATGGAAGAACTCGGTATTGCCGATAACACCATCATCATTTTCACTGCGGATAATGGTCCTGAGATCATGACTTGGCCAGATGGCGGTATGACACCTTATCACGGTGAGAAAGGCACAACTTGGGAAGGTGGCGTAAGAGCCCCTGCACTGGTTAGCTGGCCGGGTAAAATCCCAGCGGGTACTGTAGGCAATGGCATCTTTGATGGTATGGATTGGTTACCCACTCTTGTCGCTGCGGCTGGTGGTCCAACGGATCTAAAAGAAAAACTGCTGAAAGGTCACGATGGCTTTAAAGCGCACCTTGATGGTTACAACCAAGTGGATATGCTGACTGAGAAAGGTGAGTCAAACCGTAAAGAGATCTACTACTACGAACGAGACAAGCTGCAAGCGGTTCGTGTTGGTGATTGGAAGGCGCACTTTGTGGTCCAAAATCATGGCTGGAGTGGTCCGAAAGAGGAGCTAAATGCACCATTACTGTTTAACTTACGTCGTGACCCATACGAGAGAGCGGCGGAAGAGTCGGGCATGTACTTGAAGTGGATGGGGCAAAAAATGTGGGCATTTGGTCCTGCTCAAGCTGCTGTACAACAACATCTAGCAACCTTCCAAGAGTGGCCCCCAGTGACACCAGATTTACCAGCTGAAAAAACAGGTGGTGTGGGTAACTAATACGCACTTGTAAAAACTAAGTGCCCGGTTAACAAACCGTTGACTGGGCATTTTTTGTTTGGTCTATCAATCTTTTCTTTGAGTAAAAATAAGCCCGAGTTAATAGAGTTCTGAGTAGATGGTAGCGCAAGCTAATCCCCAAGAGGCAACTTATAGCTGTTTTTCAACTCTTTAACCGAGATATTCGACTGAATCGCACTTACACCTTTTACTCGTCTGATCGAGCTAATACGCTCAAAGTACTCTTCTAAATCTTTCGCTAGCACTTGAATCATATAGTCGGCGCCGCCTGCAATACAGTGACACATAGGAATCCAATCGGTTACTTCGACAAACTCTTCAAACGGTTCTGTGTTTTCTACTTCATGGTTACCTAAGGTCACAAGAGTAAAACCAGCCACATGAAAACCAAGCTTTTTGCGGTTTAGCTTCGCGGCGTAACCATCGATATAACCCGTCTCTTCCATGCGTTTCCAACGGCGCCAACATGGGGTTTCGCTGAGGTTCACTTTCTCTGCGAGCTTGCTGTTGCTCATGCGTCCGTCTTGTTGGATATGTTCTAAGATGGCGATATCTGTGTCATCTAACACTTCTTTGGTGGATTCTTTCTGTTTCATGGTGTTTTTAGGAAGGTCTTGCTCAAATTTGCATTAATATTAGCCTATATAGCAATTTAATTCCTAGTCGAATCTGTAAACTCTCTCCGTATAAATACTTTACTTATTAGGAGTGAGAGGAAATGAGCTCTCAATTAATGCTGGCGTTCTTGCTATTTTCAACATCAATTGCAATTACACCTGGGGCAGGCAATATCGCATTACTTGGGATTTCAAGTCGTTATGGATTTGCTGCGACTTTACCTTTTATCTCTGGGAACGCTGTTGGCATCATCATCGTACTGGCAGGATCCAGTGTCGGATTGGTGAGTCTATTTACCCTTTACCCAGATCTTTATAACATTTTGAAATACGTGGGTGCGGCTTACTTGCTGTTTATGGCGTGGTCGATTGCGAACATGCAAATCGAAGAAAGCACCACAGATAAACGTTCAGGTTTTATGTCAGGTGTGTTGGTGCAGGTGTTAAACCCTAAAGGTTGGATAGCTTCATTAACCGTGTTTTCGCAATTCATTACTCCGAATGCAGATTACTTGATTCAAGTAGTGACCATTATCGCGGGTATGGTGATTACCGGTGTGCCGTGCATGTTGGTGTGGGCGTATTGCGGCACCATGCTGAAAAAATTACTGCAATCACCAAAACAGATGATGTTTGTGAACCGTTGCTTGGGTGGAAGCTTAGCGATGGTGGTTGCCTTTATGCTTTATCAACCGGCATAAATCACAAGGAAAAAAACCACTCCTAAATCCATAGGAGTGGTGTCTAAATGTCGACTAAGTCGTTAACAGTAAAGAATTAAGTTAACAAATATTTAAGGAACTTGAGTTAAAAGCTTTTATGCCTAGAAGCTTTTAAGTTTTAAGTTTT
>NZ_JBFRSN010000232.1:0-3029 GCF_041473595.1 Vibrio sp. 10N.222.46.A1 | reverse complement strand
CATCATACGAGCAACGAAGTCGTCGTGTTTTTTCTGATCATCCGTTGAGGTCTTAGCATTGAACGAAATAACAGGAAGTAGCTCTTCTGTGTTAGAGAACATTTTCTTCTCAATTACAGTGCGCAGTTTCTCGTAGCTCGTCCAAACTGGGTTTTGACCGTTATTGTTGGCTTTGGCACGAAGCACGAAGTTCACAATCTCATTTCGGAAGTCTTTAGGGTTACTGATCCCAGCTGTTTTCTCGATTTTTTCTAGTTCACCATTCAGAGAAGCACGGTCAAATAGCTGTCCTGTTTCTGGATCGCGGTACTCTTGGTCTTGAATCCAGAAGTCCGCGTAGGTGACATAGCGGTCGAAGATATTCTGTCCGTACTCAGAGTAAGACTCTAGGTAAGCGGTTTGAATTTCTTTACCAATGAATTCTACGTAACGCGGTACTAGGTATCCTTTCAAGAACTCAAGATACTTCTCAGCGGTTTCTTGAGGGAACTGTTCACGTTCGATTTGTTGTTCAATCACGTAGAACAAGTGAACCGGGTTTGCAGCCACTTCGGCTTGGTCGAAGTTAAATACACGAGACAGGATCTTAAAGGCGAAACGCGTTGATAGCCCAGACATGCCTTCGTCAACACCTGCGTAGTCTCGGTACTCTTGGTAACTCTTCGCTTTTGGATCGGTGTCTTTTAGAGTCTCACCATCGTAAACCCGCATTTTTGAGAATAGAGAAGAGTTTTCAGGCTCTTTCAATCTCGATAGGATGCTGAATTGCGATAGCAGATCGAGTGTGCTTGGCGAACAAGGGGCTTTGGATAGCTCACTGTGCTCAAGCAGTTTTTGATAGATCTTAACTTCTTCAGAGACGCGCAGACAGTAAGGGACTTTTACAATGTACACACGGTCGAGAAAGGCTTCGTTGTTTTTGTTGTTACGGAAGGTCTGCCACTCGGATTCGTTTGAGTGAGCTAGAATCATACCGTCAAATGGCAGTGCAGAGAGCCCTTCGGTACCGTTGAAGTTACCTTCTTGCGTTGCCGTTAGAAGTGGGTGCAAGACTTTGATTGGTGCCTTGAACATCTCTACGAACTCCATAACACCTTGGTTTGCTTTACACAGCGCACCAGAGTAACTATAGGCATCGGGATCATCTTGAGAGAAGTGCTCAAGCTTACGAATATCGACTTTACCAACCAGAGACGAGATATCTTGGTTGTTCTCATCACCAGGCTCTGTCTTCGCAATTGCAACTTGGTCGAGAATAGAAGGGCGCAGTTTGATGACTTTGAATTTGGAGATGTCACCACCGAAGTCATGGAGGCGTTTCGCTGCCCAAGGTGACATGATAGAGCGTATGTAACGTTTCTCTATTCCGTACTCTTGTTTCAAAAGATCGCCATCTTCGTTTACGTCAAATAGACAGAAGGGGTGATCATTCACTGGGCTTCGCTCACCATCGGCAGACAGCACATAGATTGGTAGCTTTTGCATCAGTGCCTTGAGTTTTTCAGCAAGGGATGATTTACCACCGCCCACAGGGCCAAGTAGATAAAGGATTTGCTTACGTTCTTCTAAACCTTGCGCTGCATGTTTTAGATAAGAAACAATCTGTTCAATCGCGTCTTCCATGCCGTAGAAATCTTTAAATTCACTGTAGCGTGAGATGACACGGTTCGAGAAAATACGACTTAGTTGAGGGTCTTGAGCAGTGTCAATGACCTCCGGTTCGCCAATGGCGAGTAATAAGCGCTCGGCAGCATTCGCGTAAGCACTTTTATCGTCTTTACACAGCCCTAAGAACTCTTGCAATGTCAGCTCTTCTTCCTTGGCTGCTTCATAACGTGATTGATAGTGGTCAAAAATACTCATAGTCACATTCCCCTTGTTAACCAGTCAAAACTGACGAGCGATTGAAAAATAGGCTCTCCCTACATTTTAAGGTTAGACCCGCTTCGACAATTTTGCTTAACAATTATGTATTTATTTACAATTTTGCGTGTGAAAAACGTAGCGAGCGCAATAGGCAACTTGAGGCGTGTGGAATCGAATTATTTTACATTCGAGCGGATCTAACCGTTTGTTTTGTGATTTTAGGTCGCTTAACAATACTCACACTGGATTTATGTGTATTAGATGTATAACTGAGCTCTATTGATTTTTTGGAATGAAGTACCATATAATGCGCAGCGTTATCCAAAGTTGCTCAATAAATAGGTAAATATAGTGAAGAATAATGGGTTAAAAATAGTGGCTATCAGTGTGGCGTTACTGGCTTCGACAGCAACGCATGCAAAAATATCGCAGTGGTCACTGGGCGTTGCCGCTTCTTATTCTCCTGCTGTCTATAAAGAGACGCCGTCAAATCGTACGGTGATTCCCATGATTGGTTATGAAGGTGAGCATTTTTTCATGCGTGGATTCAGTGCGGGTTATCGCTTGCTACCTGCAGGTTCACCACAGAATATTGTGTTTAGAGCGGTTTATGATCCAAGAACATTAAAGCCAAGTGACTCTGATAATGCTGATATCCAGAAGTTAGATGAGCGTAAAGCGTCGGTGTTGGGAGGTGTAAGCTATCAAGTGATTACATTGGTCGGTATGTTTGAAGCGACAGCGGGCTCAGACTTAGGGTTTAGGCACAATGGCATCTATGCAGAAGCGGCATGGCGCCTACCAATTCGTCGTAATGGCTGGGCGATTACACCATCTATTGGTTACTCGTATAACAGTAAGCGTTTGAATAATCACCTGTACGGAGTGAGTTCATCGGAAGCGGCGAGAACCAATTTAGATGAATTTGACGCTGACTGGGATGGCCAATACTTTATTGGCTTAGGTGGTTATCTGCATGTGACGCCAAATGTTCGAGTAACCGGCGGTGTGCGTTATACCAACCTTGAAGGTGATATTGAAAATAGCCCAATACTTGAAAGTGGCATTAACATGGCCGCTAACGTCGGTGTCGCTTATGTATTCTAGGTGCTTTGGCTTATCGCTTTATATATGAATATTAAAAAAGGGTTACTCATGATGAG
>NZ_JBFRSN010000231.1:0-1191 GCF_041473595.1 Vibrio sp. 10N.222.46.A1 | reverse complement strand
GATCTGCAAAGCCAGATTTAACCATCTCATAAGGCGCTGTTAAGCTTGCGAACTCTACGATGTCTGGATGCCATTCAGAAAAGTCATCATACGCGAGGTTAATGCCTGCAATTCGATTTCGAAGCTCTCTGTATTCGTCTTGCGCTTTTTCTAAGTCTGATTGCATCATCAACATTAGGAAGGTGTTCGCCATTGCAGAAGCACTCGCTGTGAATCGGTTAGCCGCATCGGAAGCCTCTGGGTTGTTCTGTACAAGGAAAGAACTGATACGGTTCATTTCAGGTCCGATGGAACTCACACCATAGCGAAACTCAGTGACTTGGCCATCGATGAGGTTTTGCTTATTCTGAATTTCAATTTGAGACGACAACACTTGGCTAGTCATCAATTGTAAGGTCGCCATGTTCTCGGTTAAGTTTTGTTTTTGTTCAACGGAAATCGCGTCAGGAAAAGATTGGGATATGAAGAGGAGTTCTTCTAGCGTTTGGTTACTTTCGGCAACTAACACGTCGATCGAGTTGCCTGTTGTGTTAAGCGTATTTAGGTCGGTTGATTGGGTGCTATAAGTAAGAAGTTTTACCTGCTCTAACACGCTTTGTGTTAATTCGGCGTTGTTTAATGCAAGAGGTAATGCTTGCTCCGAAAGTGCTTCAAAATGGCCCCCGACCCGATCGACGCCTCGGAGACTGACCAAAGATAAAAAGATGACGAGCAAAAGAATAGAAATAAATACAGCGGTGACGGTTTGAATGAGCGAGAATGTATAACGTGAAGGTTTTATTGATAAATTTGTGTCGGGCATGTGAAATCCAGTTTGACTACGAAAAAAGATATCCTTAAGTTAGTTCGTATACTAGAAGTCCTTGATGACGTTTATATTTCAGTTTTTTGTCAGAAGAGTTACATATGAAATTCAGAAAAATGGCTGTAGTTACAATAACTTTAGCAATATTGGCTGCTTGTAGCTCGACGCCATCCCCTTCTCAGCTTAGTGAAACCGCACACAAGCCTCTGTCAAAGTTAGAGCAATCAACGACCAATGCGTATATGAGTGTGTATGAACAGTGGAAAGGTGTGCCATATCATTTCGGTGGGACTTCATTTAGAGGCGTAGATTGCTCTGCTTTCGTTCAAATCGCAGTGCAAACTGCGACCCAGCAAGCCTTACCGAGAACCACAAAAGATCAAGTT
>NZ_JBFRSN010000230.1:0-13941 GCF_041473595.1 Vibrio sp. 10N.222.46.A1 | reverse complement strand
TCGCTACTCGCTACTCGCGCCTAGTGTGGGTCTTCCGACCAACCATCGCTATCCGACATGTCTGGAGCACCAGCGATGCTGTTCTCTTCGTCAGCCCATTCCCCGAAATCAATCATCTGACATTGCTTGCTGCAAAACGGGCGGTGCGGGCTTTGTTCGCCCCATTCAACGTCAGTGTTACATTGAGGGCATTTAACGATGGTGATTTTCTTCGACATAGTGATTCTTAATTTGAAGGTGTAATAATAGTGAGTTTAGGCTCGAGTGAGGACTCAAGCCAAACAATAAAGGAAATGAATTAGCTGCAGATAGCCAACTCAAATTCAATATCTTGAGTACAGGCTTGCCCAGTTTCAAAGCTCATAAATTTAATAGCGAAACGGTTTTTATGTCCCGAGATCATCGGGTAGGCACCGTACTGCATTGGAATTGAAAGGCGAAGGATATTCGCTTCATCAGCATCGCTTTGGAAGAAACCTGTACGAGCGATCTGATCCTTAAAGTGACCAGTCTCTCTGGTGAGCTTCAACCATAGTGTTAGTGCTTCATACAGAGGCTGTAGGCTATTCATCCATGTCTCAGCATCTCTAACTCTCTTATCAAGAGGAAGATGAAGCCAATAATGTAGAGCCGGTAAATCAAAGCAACATGAGCCACCTGGCAAGTTAAAGCGTTGACGAATGGCGCTAAGGAAGCGGTCCTCTTTTAATGATTGCCCAAAACGTTCCGCCTGCATCAGTTCACGATAGATATGACTAATATCATTGAGCAATGATGTCAGCATCTCTTGATCGACACCTTCAACATCTAACCAACTTTTATAGGTTACACGCTGTTTCTCAATATCTTTTGCGAGTTCGCTCTTAAGTTGTATCTGTTCGAATATTTCAATCAGATCAAAGATAGAACGGAAAAAGAGTTGATACTGTTGAGCATCGGAAAATGCAGAAGACAGGTGTAACTGCCTCAAGAGTGATTCAACTCTTAAGTAGATGCGTGTTTTCTCATTTAGAGGATGTTCAAATTTATGGGTGATCATCGAGCAAACCTTCATTCAACATTGTTCTATTCTGACCCATCTACAGCACTGATTGCCAGATACTTTTGATGTAAATCTGTGATTTGAGGCAAAAGTTCTTGGTTTTTAGTATGGTTTTTAATCACGTCATCTGCAACTGCTAAGCGCTGTTCTCTTGATACCTGTGATTTTAATATTGATTCAACTTGTTCCCTAGAAACATTATCGCGACTCATCGTACGTTCTATTTGCACTTCTACCGGCACATCAACGATTAATACGCGATCGGTCATGCCTTGCATTTGGTTTTCAACCAATAGCGGTGCGACTAATAAACCATATGGGGATGTGATTTTAGACAGGTCACTGTCAATTTTGTCGCGGATCATAGGGTGAAGCAGTTCATTGAGCCATTGTTTCTCTGTGGGATCAGAAAAGATCACTTCGCGCAGTTTAGCTCGGTTTAGCGCCCCATCTTCGAGCAATACCTCTTCACCAAAATGAGTCGCAATCTGTTTTAGACCTTCACTGCCCAACGCCACCACTTCACGTGCCACGATATCAGCATCGACAATATCAATGTGAAAATGTTCGCTGAAGAGATTAGCTACCGTCGTTTTACCACTGGCGATCCCACCGCTTAATCCGATAATGATTGCCATGATTAAATCCCTAGTACAGAAGTGAAATACCAACCCATGATGTCATTGCCCCACATCAAACTTACCCAACCCGCAATCGCCAGGTAAGGTCCAAATGGGAACGCTTTATCTATACCTTGCTGTTTCAGGCGAAGCTGAGTTAATCCGAAAACAAGGCCGACAAGCGAAGATAAAAGGATGATCATCGGCAGATGTTGCCACCCCAGCCATGCACCTAATGCGGCTAGGAGTTTGAAGTCTCCATATCCCATGCCTTCTTTGCCTGTTAGTAGCTTGAACAACCAATAAACAGACCACAAAGCTAGATAGCCAGCCATTGCGCCAACGACGGAATCTTGAAGCGATACAGGACTGATGTTAAACAGTGCCAAAGCGATACCAGACCAAACCAAAGGTAAGGTGATTTGATCAGGTAACAGCATGGTATCTAGGTCGATAAAGGTTGCGGCAATCAATGCAAAGGTGAAAAAAATCAAAGCAATGGCGTAGTAACTGAAACCAAAGTGGCTAGCCACTACGGTGCATAGTATTGCAGTCAGCAGTTCGACCAATGGATAGCGAGCACTGATTGGGTTAGCACAGCTATGACACTTACCTTTCAAGAACAACCAGCTTAATACTGGAACATTGTCGACGATTCTTAATTGGGTTTTACATTTCGGGCAAGCCGAACGAGGGATACTGAGATTGAACTTCCCCTCTGGCGCTGGAATTTTATATTGAGAGAAATACTCCGAGCACTCTTGTTGCCACTCTCGTTCCATCATAATCGGTAAACGGTGTATGACTACGTTGAGGAAACTGCCAATAAGAAGGCTAAAAATGAAAGCTAATACGGGGAATAGCCAAGGATAGTAGTGAAATACTTCCATAGTGTCCTTTACCACTTAATCAATACAAGCAGTGGTTCTCTGCTTGAGGGGTGTTTGGTTGCTTTTAGCTATCCTAACACACTCATAAGATTAAAGATCGGTAAGTACATCGCGACAACAAGCCCACCAATAGCGGTGCCTAAAAATACGATGATCAGTGGCTCTAGAATCTTACCTAAATTATCGACGGTGTTGTCGACTTCAAATTCATAAATAGATGCGATTTTATTGAGCATGTCATCAAGGTTACCGGACTCTTCTCCTATCATGACCATCTGCAAAACCATCTCAGGAAAGGCATCGGTATTGCGCATCGCGATATACATCGGCATGCCAGCGGCAGTTTCACGATGAACCTCGATGATGGCCGATTCATAATGCAAGTTACCTGCGGTTTTGGCTGTGGTCTTCAGGCTGGTTAAAATAGGAATCCCTGAACTAAAACTGGTTGATAAGGTTCGGCTGAATTTGGCGATTGAGGCTTTGGCCAATACTCCGCCAAGAATAGGGAATCGCAAGCCTAGACGGCTGAATGATAAACGAATGGAATAAGACCGTTGACGTAGTTGGTAGGTAAATAATGTGACTAACCATATGCCAACAGCAGCATAAAGACTGTAAGCCTGTACCCAATGCGAAAGGGAGAGTACTTGTTGAGTAAACCAAGGGAGATCTGCCCCGAAGCCTGAAAACATCGATTCAAATTCAGGAATGACCATGGTGAGCATTAAGTAAGAGACAGTCAAAGCGACAGCGACCACCATTGTGGGGTAAATCAGTGCTTTTATGACCTTAGACTTTAGCTGCTCACTCTTTTCTCTATAGGTTGCTAAGCGCTCAAAGACTTGCGCTAGGTTTCCGGAAAGCTCGCCAGTAGCGACCAAGTCGGTGTACAGGTCGTCAAAGTGAGAGCTTGCCGTCCGCATCGCTTTTGATATAGGGGTTCCCGCTTCGACACCTCGACAGATGTGCAATAGAATTGATTTCATTTCAGCTTTACGGTGATTGTCTGACACTAGCTTAATGGCCTGAACGATAGGCACGCCAGTGGCAAGCATGGTCGCAAGTTGTCGAGTCAAAATGGTGATGTCTTTGGCTTTGACTCGGTGTGTTAAACGAGTGACTGCTGAGATGCTTTTCTTTTTGATTTTCTTAATCTGAATATGCTGATCTTTGAGCTTTTCTCGTACTTCTAATTCAGCGAGTGCCAAGGTTTGCCCTGACACCTTTTTGCCTGAGCTGTTTATGCCTTTCCAGTGGTAGTTTTTTAATTGTGACTGCAGTTTAGTGCTCATGAGTGCTCCGATGGATTATAGATACAGAACACGTTGCAGTTCTTGATAGCTGGTGGTGCCTTCAAGCAACTTATCGATACCGGATTCTTGCAGTGTTCTCATTCCTTCTCTACGCGCGAGATCTTCAATCTCTAACGCGTTAGGTTTATTGATCAGACTATTTTTTAGTTTGTCGGTGAACGGCATTACTTCGTAGATACCTACTCGACCGGAATAGCCCTGATTACACTCATTGCACCCTTGTGGGGTGGCTTTGTAGAGTGTTTGATTGTTAGGAATAGAGTGACGTAGAAATATGTCCGGCGAGTTGTCAGCTGCTTTACAGTGGTTACACAGCCGCCTTGCCAGTCGCTGCGCGATAATCAGGCTCAATGACGAAGCGAGGTTAAAGGGTTCTATCCCCATATGGGCGAGCCGAGTCACGGTTTCCGAAGCTGAGTTAGTATGGAGTGTCGAGAGGACTAAGTGACCCGTTTGCGACGCTTTGATCGCGATCTCTGCGGTTTCTAAATCACGGATCTCACCGACCATCACTACATCAGGATCTTGTCGCAAGAACGATCGTAGTGCTTCGGCAAACCCAAAACCGATCTTTGGCGTCACCTGTACCTGATTGATACCACACAGGTTGATCTCCGCCGGATCTTCAGCTGTTGAGATATTACGCTCAGAGGTGTTAAGCATGCGAAGTCCAGTGTAAAGAGAGACCGTTTTGCCACTGCCTGTGGGCCCAGTCATTAAGATCATCCCTTGCGGGCGTTTTAGGGCATTGAGATAGAGCGCTTTTTGATCCTCGCTGTAACCTAATTTATCGATATCTAAATTGGCTGCGCTGCTGTCTAGAAGACGCAGTACGATCTTTTCTCCCCACAATGTCGGTAGAGTCGACACACGCATATCGATCGCCAGCTCGTCGTTCAAACGCAGCTTAATACGGCCGTCTTGAGGTAAGCGACGTTCAGCGATATCAAGTTTGGCGAGAATCTTTAAACGAGCGGATAACCGACGGCTTAAATGAGACGCGGGCTGTTGGACCTCAACAAGAATGCCATCGCAACGCAGACGCACTCGGTAGTTTTCTTCATAAGGTTCGAAGTGGATGTCTGATGCACCTTTACGCACCGCATCAACCAGTATCTGATTGATAAATCGACTGACAGGGGAATCGTCTTGACTGAGATCTTCAATTGAACTCATTTCATCGTCAGAGACTTCAACAAGATTGGCGAGCTCATCTTGGGTGATCTCTTTGCGCTTAGAGTCTTGCCCGGAAATAGAGCGACCATACAGCTTTCGTATGGCGCCTTCTAATTCTGAATAGTTAGCGACAACGAGTTCTATCTGCAATCCAGTCGCGAATCTAAAATCGTCTTCAGCTTGCAAGTCGGTTGGATCGGCAGAGGCGAGCGTGAGAGTAGAGTTAGTGAGAACAACTGGGATAGCACGATACTTAGTGATCAATTCTCGAAGTCCCAATTGGTCACACAAGATTTCATAGTCAGTATTGGCCAGTTGCACTAACGGCAAACCGAAAATGGTTTTGATGTTATTAGCGAGGCTCTCGCCGGTGAATAAGCCCAGAGTGAGCAAAGCTTCAGGTGTAGAAATACCTGAAGCTTGTACATGTTCCGCAACGGCTTGTTCTTGAGTCAGGCTAAGTAAGTTAGCCTGACGGAGAACTGTTGGGAGGTTGGTTAGCACTACACACAGCCATCTAGAGGGATCGTTGCTTGTTTACTGTTAGTACAAACCCACCCAGAGTTACCTCTAGCAAATGTTAAGGTTGCTGCACTTATTGAGCTAGTTGCTCCAAAAGTGAATAACAGTGTGTCGTCAGCTGAAACTGTTATTTTACCAAGTGAATTTGCATCTGTAGCTGTTCCTAGATCGCCCAAAGCGGTAGCTTGAACGATCACGCCCTTTTCTTGATGGATTAATTCTGCTGGTGTAATTAGTGCTCTCATTGTGGCTAAACCAGAGGATAGTTCACTTTTAGATACATAATCTTTATAAGCCGGAATTGCAATTGCAGACAGCACACCAATGATCGCAACCACAATCATCAATTCAATCAGCGTAAAGCCTTTCTGGTTTTTTCTTTTGTTTTTCATAGTTCTATTCCATTCGTTAGTTTGTTTCAGTGCAAGCACCCGTTGATGGAAAGAATAGAAGTTGAGATTTAGAAGTGGAATGGTGTTCAGATGCAGGCGCGAGTGGTTTTGTATTTATTGGTGTGTTGTTTCATATGGAGCGCAAAATTATGCGATCAGCTTAGTTAACTGATTGATATACTGATAATAAAAGCAATAAAAAGGCATGGCTGATTGCCATGCCTTGAAGTTAAGTGATTGATAGAACGATGAGATTAAGCTTTGAATCGCATTGAAAGGTCCATTGCTTTTAGATGCTTAGTAAGTGCTCCCACAGAGATGTAATCGACACCCGTTTCAGCGAATTCTGCAATCGTATCTAAAGTCACGTTACCTGAGTTTTCTAGTGCTGCACGACCTGCGTTAATTTTAACGGCTTCACGCATCATGTCTGTGGTGAAGTTGTCTAGCATGATGATGTCTGCACCGGCGCTGATCGCTTGCTCAAGCTCTGCTAGGCTTTCTGTTTCCACTTCCACTGGCTTACCCGGGTTCAGCTCTTTTGCTGTCGAGATCGCTTTCTCAATGCCACCACATGCGATGATATGGTTTTCTTTGATTAGGTAGGCATCGAAAACACCAATACGGTGGTTGAAGCCACCACCACAAGCCACAGCGTATTTTAGTGCGCTGCGAAGGCCTGGAATTGTTTTACGCGTGTCTAATAGGCGGCATTCTGTGTGTTTGATTTTGTCAGCGTAGATTGCTGTCGCCGTCGCACAACCAGATAGTGTTTGAATGAAGTTCATTGCGTTACGCTCACCGGTTAAAAGTGCGCGAGCAGGTCCTGTTAGCGTGCAAAGTGTTTGGTTTGGTTCAACTTTGTCACCGTCTTCTACGTTCCACTCGACAGTGACTTCACCGCCCAATTGCTTAAACACTTCATCAGCCCAAGCTTTACCACAGAACACACCGCGCTCACGGGTAATGATGGTTGCGCTGTTGATTGCGTCTGCAGGGATTAGACTTGCCGTAATATCAGCCGCTGGATCTAACGTTCCACCTAGATCTTCTTTGATGGTCTCAGCGACTGCGCGAGTGATCTCTAGCGGCAGTTGCTCTTTTAAGTAATCAAGGCGTTGGTGGCTGTTATGTGTGTTTTTCATCGCAAATCTAATCTTGAAAGGGAGTGGGAATGGAATGATACTCTTGCTTAACTTCAAATTAAAGAGGCTAGCGCGACTGCTCTATGGGCAAAGTCACAATCTTATTGCGCTAGTAGAAAAGAAAGCGAGACTAAGATGACGATGAGCTCCAACGGATGGTACGACAATGCTCGGCATGTTCCTTCTCCGTATTTTGATGCTAGACCCAGCACCGACGATATCTCTCTGCTGGTGGTTCATAACATTAGTTTACCACCGGGCCAATTTGGCGGCCCTTACATTGAACAGTTTTTCACGGGCAAACTTGATCCGGCAGATCATCCATTTTTTAAAGTGATTCATCAAATGGGCGTTTCGGCACATTGCTTGATTCGCCGTGATGGTGAGGTGGTACAGTTTGTGTCATTTCTTGACCGAGCTTGGCACGCAGGCCAGTCGAGCTTTTCGGGGCGTAAAAGGTGTAATGATTACTCGATTGGTATTGAGCTGGAAGGAAGCGACTTTATCGCTTATACAGAGCAGCAGTACCAAGCGCTTTCTCGATTAACAGAAACGATCGTATCGACTTTCCCTCAAATAACCACCGAGCGTATCACTGGTCATCAATATATAGCCCCGCTACGCAAAACTGACCCTGGTTTGGTTTTCGACTGGCAGAAGTTTAAAGGCGAACTCAAGGTTTAAGCCTCATTATCGAAGATGCTCTTATTGTTGCTGGTGGTTGAATAGTCAACGCCTAGCATAATGACTTGTGAATTTTTGTTGTTGCGATGTAAATAAAGTGGTTAGGGGGAGGGCGTCAATAAATCGAGAGTGTGACGAGCTTATCAAACGATCTAATATTAAAACTTATGAACAGGATTTCTACCTCTAATGTGCGCTTGGTTTGATTTTTAATCAAGTGGCACTCATCTTTCTGAAACAATCCATTTTTATCCTGAAACTTTCTAGCACGGATACTCCCCAAAAGTATTACCCCTGTAAATGGTAAGACCAAATTGGTTGCTGTTTTAAATTTCATTTGTTAAATCATGGTTAATTCGTGCTGTGTTCTATGATTCAGGTCAATTTTAGTCTGGACAGTGGCGTTTTAATTATGTTAATTTCTGCCCAACTTAAAATTGGTAATACCAATTGTCAGCGAAGAAAAAGAAGAACAACAAACTATGGCTTATCAAAGGATTCGTCAGCCAAAACTCTCGGACGTTATCGAACAAGAGTTAGAAAGGTTGATAGTGGAAGGAACACTGGCTCCAGGGCAGCAGCTGCCGCCTGAGCGTGAACTGGCGAAACAGTTCGATGTGTCTCGTCCTTCAATCCGAGAAGCGATACAACGTTTAGAAGCAAAACGCTTGCTTACTCGCCGTCAAGGTGGAGGTACGTTTGTTAGCGAAAATATCTGGAAAAGCTTTTCAGATCCTTTGCTTAATTTGTTGTCCTCCCATTCTGAAACCCAACTAGACTTGTTGGAATCGCGTCATGCGATGGAAGGGATTTCGGCTTACTTCGCGGCATTACGTGGTACTGATGAAGACTTTGCTCGAATTCAAGCATGCCAAGAAAAAATTCGCGGTGCGCAAGATAAGGGTGATATTGAAGCCGAGTCTGCAGCTGTGATGGCTTTTCTTATTGCTTTAACAGAGGCAGCGCACAATGTGGTGTTATTGCACATTGTTCGTAGTTTGGCTCCGTTACTCGAACAAAACGTCTTAGAAAATTTAAAACTGTTGCATCGTCGTAAAGACGTTGTGGAGAAAGTGAGTATACATCGAGCTAATATTGTAGATGCGATCGTTTCAGGACAGCCAGAACAGGCGCGTGAAATGTCACACTCTCATTTAGCTTACATCGAAGAAACATTGATGGATTTGACCAAAGAAGAGTCGCGCCGCGAACGTTCTTTACGTCGAATCCAACAGGGTAAATAGTCGTAATACTTCGGCTTTTTACGTGTTTAGTAGAATCCAACTAACAAAAAGGATAGATCGCCATGTCTGACATGAAGCATGACGTTGATGCTCTGGAAACTCAAGATTGGTTAGAAGCTCTTGAGTCAGTAGTACGTGAAGAAGGTGTAGAACGTGCACAGTTTTTACTAGAACAAGTTCTAGATAAAGCGCGTTTAGATGGTGTTGATATGGCTACAGGCATCAACACGAACTACATCAACACAATTCCAGCAGCACAAGAGCCAGCTTACCCTGGTGACGTAACTCTTGAGCGTCGTATTCGTTCGATTATTCGCTGGAACGCAATCATGATTGTATTGCGTGCTTCTAAGAAAGACCTAGACCTTGGTGGTCACATGGCTTCTTACCAGTCAGCTGCTGCGTTCTACGAAGTATGTTTTAACCACTTCTTCCGTGCTCCAAACGAGACAGACGGTGGCGATCTAGTTTACTACCAAGGTCACATCTCTCCTGGTATCTACTCTCGTGCATTCGTTGAAGGTCGTCTAACTGAAGAACAGCTAGATAACTTCCGTCAAGAAGTTGATGGTAAAGGTATCCCTTCATACCCGCACCCTAAACTAATGCCTGAATTCTGGCAGTTCCCAACAGTATCTATGGGTCTAGGCCCTATCTCTGCTATCTACCAAGCGCGCTTCCTTAAGTACCTTGAAGGTCGTGGCATGAAAGATACTTCAGGTCAGCGTGTATACGCGTTCCTAGGTGACGGTGAGATGGATGAGCCAGAATCACGTGGTGCTATCTCTTTCGCTGCGCGTGAGAAGCTAGACAACCTATGTTTCCTAATCAACTGTAACCTACAGCGTCTAGACGGCCCTGTAATGGGTAACGGTAGCATCATCCAAGAACTTGAAGGCCTATTTAAAGGCGCAGGTTGGAACGTTGTTAAAGTTATCTGGGGTAGCAACTGGGATTCTCTACTAGCTAAAGACACGACTGGTAAGCTTCTTCAACTAATGAATGAAACTATCGATGGTGACTACCAAACATTCAAATCTAAAGATGGCGCATACGTACGTGAGCACTTCTTTGGTAAGTACCCAGAAACAGCTGCACTAGTTGCAGACATGACTGACGACCAAATCTTCGAACTGAAACGTGGTGGTCACGATTCTTCTAAACTGTTCGCTGCATTCAACAATGCAAAAGAGACAGGTGGCAAACCAACAGTAATCCTAGCTAAGACAGTTAAAGGTTACGGTATGGGTGAAGCTGCAGAAGGTAAGAACATCGCTCACGGTGTTAAGAAGATGGACATGACTCACGTACAATACCTACGTGACCGTCTAGGCCTACAAGACATCCTTTCTGATGAGAAAGTATCTGAGCTTCCTTACCTAACACTGGAAGAAGGTTCAGCTGAGTACGAATACCTACATGCTCGTCGTAAAGCACTACAAGGTTACACTCCTCAGCGTCTGCCAAAATTCACTCAAGAGTTCAAAGTTCCTGAGCTAGACGCATTCGCACCTCTACTGGGTGAACAGAAGCGTGATATCTCTACAACGATGGCTTATGTACGTACGCTTAACATCCTTCTTAAAGATAAGAACATTGGTAAGAACATTGTTCCTATCATCTGTGATGAAGCTCGTACATTCGGTATGGAAGGTCTATTCCGTCAGGTTGGTATCTACAACCCACACGGTCAAGACTACACGCCTGAAGATAAAGGCATCGTTTCTTACTACAAAGAAGCAACGTCTGGTCAAGTTCTTCAAGAAGGTATCAACGAACTAGGTTCTATGGCTTCATGGGTTGCAGCTGCAACTTCATACAGCACAAACGATCTACCGATGATTCCGTTCTACATCTACTACTCAATGTTCGGTTTCCAACGTATTGGTGACATGGCTTGGTTAGCAGGTGACCAACAAGCTCGTGGTTTCCTACTTGGTGCAACTGCAGGCCGTACAACTCTAAACGGCGAAGGTCTACAGCACGAAGATGGCCACTCGCACATCATGGCGAACACTGTACCTAACTGTATCTCTTACGACCCAACGTTTGCTTACGAGCTAGCGGTAATCATGCAAGACGGTATCCGTCGCATGTACGGTGAGAACCAAGAGAATGTTTACTACTACCTAACAGTAATGAACGAAAACTACGCAATGCCAGCAATGCCAGAAGGCGCTGAAGAAGGCATCCGTAAGGGTATTTACAAGCTTGAGTCTTACGCAGGTTCTAAGTCTAAGGTTCAATTAATGAGCTCTGGTACTATCATGAACGAAGCGCGTAAAGCCGCTAAGATCCTGAGCGAAGAGTACGGCGTAGCATCTGATGTATTCTCTGTAACGTCGTTCAACGAATTGACTCGTGACGGCCAAGCGGTAGAGCGTGACAACATGCTTCACCCAGAAGCTGAAGAGAAAGTACCGTACATCACAACTGTTCTTGGTAACGAACCTGCAATCGCAGTTACGGATTACATGAAGAACTACGCTGAGCAAGTACGTGCATTCATGCCTTCTGAGTCTTACAAAGTACTTGGTACTGACGGTTTCGGTCGCTCAGACAGCCGTGAAAACCTACGTCGTCACTTCGAAGTAAATGCAGGCTACGTTGTTGTTGCAGCACTTACTGAACTGGCTAAACGTGGTGATGTTGAGAAATCAGTAGTTGCTGAAGCAATTGCTAAATTCGGCATCGACGCAGACAAAATTAACCCGCAATACGCATAAGACTGGCATTAAGGTAGGTAAATACAATGACAATCGAAATTAATGTACCAGACATCGGTGCTGACGAGGTTGAAGTAACTGAGATTCTTGTAAACGTTGGCGACAAGGTTGAAGAAGAACAGTCACTGATCACTGTTGAAGGCGACAAAGCTTCAATGGAAGTTCCTGCGTCTCAAGCGGGTATCGTTAAAGAAATCAAAATAGCAGAAGGTGATTCTGTTTCTACTGGCTCTCTTATCATGATCTTCGAAGCGGAAGGTGCAGCAGCGCCAGCAGTTGAAGCGGCGGCACCGGTTGCAGCTGCTCCTGCAGCTGCGGCCCCTTCTGTTGCGAACGAGCTTAAAGAAGTTCACGTTCCTGATATCGGCGGTGATGAAGTTGAAGTAACTGAAATCATGGTAGCTATTGGCGACGCAGTAGAAGAAGAGCAATCTCTTCTTACTGTTGAAGGTGACAAGGCTTCAATGGAAGTTCCTGCACCATTCGCTGGTATCGTTAAAGAAATCAAGATCGCTTCTGGTGATTCAGTATCTACTGGTTCTCTAGTGATGGTATTTGAAGTAGCGGGTTCTGGTGCTCCAGTTGCAGCAGCTCCTGCTCCAGCGGCGGCACCAGCTGCAGCGGCTCCAGCAGCATCTGCTGAGAAAGAAGTGAACGTTCCTGATATCGGTGGTGACGAAGTAGAAGTTACTGAGATCATGGTAGCGGTTGGCGATACAGTAGAAGAAGAGCAATCTCTAATTACTGTTGAAGGCGACAAAGCTTCAATGGAAGTGCCTGCACCATTCGCTGGTACAGTAAAAGAAATCAAGATTGCAGCTGGCGACAAAGTGTCAACAGGCTCTTCAATCATGACTTTCGTTGTTGAAGGCGCAGCTCCAGTAGCAGTAGCGGCTCCAGCTCCAGCACAAGCAGCAGCTCCGGCAGCAGCACCTGCACCTAAAGCTGAAGCAGTAGCTCCAGCAGCTGGCGACTTCCAAGAGAACGGCGAGTACGCTCACGCATCTCCAGTTGTTCGTCGTCTAGCTCGTGAATTCGGTGTAAACCTAGCGAAAGTTAAAGGTACTGGTCGTAAGAGTCGCGTACTTAAAGAAGACGTTCAGTCTTACGTTAAAGATGCACTTAAGCGTCTTGAGTCTGGTGCAGCAGCATCTGGCAAAGGCGGCGATGGTTCTGCTCTTGGTCTACTACCATGGCCAAAAGTTGACTTCAGCAAGTTCGGCGAAACTGAAGTTCAGAAGCTTTCTAAGATTAAGAAGATCTCTGGCGCTAACCTACACCGTAACTGGGTAATGATCCCGCACGTTACACAGTGGGACAACGCAGACATCACTGAGCTAGAAGCATTCCGTAAAGAACAGAACGCAATCGAAGCGAAGAAAGACACTGGCATGAAGATCACTCCACTTGTGTTCATCATGAAAGCTGTTGCTAAAGCGTTAGAAGCATTCCCAGCGTTTAACTCTTCTCTTTCTGAAGATGGCGAAAGCATCATTCTTAAGAAGTACGTAAACGTGGGTATCGCTGTTGATACACCAAACGGCCTAGTTGTTCCTGTTTTCAAAGACGTGAACAAGAAAGGCATTTACGAGCTATCTGAAGAGCTAATGGCTGTTTCTAAGAAAGCACGTTCTGGTAAGCTAACAGCGGCAGACATGCAAGGCGGTTGTTTCACAATCTCTAGCCTTGGTGGTATTGGCGGTACTGCATTTACTCCAATCGTAAATGCTCCAGAAGTAGGTATCCTAGGTGTATCTAAGTCTGAAATTAAGCCTGTTTGGAATGGCAAAGAGTTCCAACCACGTCTACAGCTTCCACTGTCTCTATCATACGATCACCGTGTGATCGATGGTGCTGAAGGTGCACGCTTCATTACTTTCCTAAACAGCGCACTATCTGACATTCGTCGTCTAGTACTGTAATTGAGAAAGTAATTATTAAGGTGACTTTCGGGTCACCTTAATTCTTTATATAAAGACTATTTTTAGAGAACAGTTTCCGGCATTTCTCATAAACTGCGGGGGAATTGTTGTCTAGCTCACAGGCTAACTTAAAGCTACTTTCACACTGTTAACATCTCTGTAAAATGTTTCCTGTTTGAAAGCCCAATAATTTTAAGAACATCTACTCAGCCTGTTAGGGATAATGACTACAAGAGGTCACAATGAGCAAAGAAATTAAAGC
>NZ_JBFRSN010000229.1:0-14551 GCF_041473595.1 Vibrio sp. 10N.222.46.A1 | reverse complement strand
ACTCAAGACAACAACCTCAAGACAACTCTAGGAATGCAGACTAGTTACTTAGGTGCCTTGAGCTGCATCTCGGGTAACGCTCTCTTCTTCGCTGTGATTTTACGTATTACAAACCAAATCAGTAAGCCCAATAAAATCGCAGCCACATTACCTACCGCTATAATCATTATGCTGCGCTGCCTGTCATCTTCTCTTTTTTGAAGAATCATTAATTTTTCAGCAATACGTTTCTGCTCAGCAAGAGCTTCCTCTTGAAGACGTCGAGATTCTGCTAGGTCTATCTCTTGAACAACGCTGTACGACTGCTCGGTAATCGGGAAGATCAGTGGACGCTGGCTTGACGCATCGGTGGCATAAACCATCCCCGACCAAGTGTAAATTCCCAAATCATCATTATAAGGCAACGTTAAAGACACTTTCATCGCATCAGCTTCGGCTTGGCCTTGCTTATACATCACATACCCATCAGGGGCTTTATACTCAACGTGAGCTGCTAACGAGCTCGGTGCAATCATACCTGGCTCGCCAGAAGCCACTACAGTATGAGATAAACCTTCTTTGCGAGACTGAATGAAGGTGGTTGTGATTGGCGTTGGGTAGACCAAGACTTCTTGCTCTTGTGCTCGCAGGAACACACCATTACCAGAAGTAATTCGAGCTCGATATTTACCAGGCTCAATGTCCATTGGTAACGACACGGTGAACACACCATCTCCAGCTTTTTCGTCAAGATCAACGCCATCATCGGCAAATTCCCCCATGACAACCGGAATTGGCCGCGCTTCTCTCACTAAGGACTCTTCGTTTTCGACGAACTTAGTGAATGTTACTTTAAGCTTCACACGGTCAAGAAAATCACGCAGCACAAGCGGCTTGCCATCGGATGTCAAACGAGCGGTAAATTTAATGTGTTCAGTTTGGTACAATTTGTCTGGAAATTCATTGGCGTCTAAAACCAGATGAGATAAAAGTTTGATATTATTTTTAGGTGAGACTTTACCTACCGCTTGCCAAGGACCCGGCATCGGATTGTCGATAGAGATAATATCCATTGACGATTCTTGGTACCAACGGACATTATCAGCATGACGCAAAGCGTGATACTTCTTGCCATCAGGACGAACCAAGACGACGGGTTTAGAATTATCGGCTCGATAGATCACAAAAGTAACTTGCTCGATACTGGGATCAACTCGAAAGCGATTATCCAATAAACTCATTACAGATTCTGTTGCTGCGTGTAAGCCAAAGCTCAACAGCAATAAACAACCGGTAGCCAATGCCCTTAACATACTTTCTCCCTACTGACGCCAGAGGCAGCTTCCGCTTTTCTCGACGAGGTCTAAACGACTTTGATGCGCTTCTACTTCATCGGCCGTAGCTCGCAAAACCTTTAGGGATTTTCGACCACTTTCTGCTCTTCGTATGCTTTCGCCTTCGCCTTCTTGTTGGCCAGCGTTAAATTGCAGCGAAGTTTGCCCACCTGTCATCAATAAGTAGACGTCAGCTAGAATCTCCGCATCGAGCAATGCGCCGTGAAGAGTACGGTGTGAGTTATCAATACCATAACGGTCACATAAGATATCTAGATTGTTTCTTTTCCCTGGGAATATCTTCTTCGCCATCGCCAAGGTATCGGTAACTTTGCAGTAGTCATCCGTTTTACCTATAGCAGGGTTAAGTTTCTCAAACTCATAGTCCATAAAGCCCGTATCGAAGGGCGCGTTATGAGCCACCAGCTCCGCACCTTTAATAAAGTCGAGAAACTCTTTATGTATGTCTTGGTATTCTGGTTTATCAATCAAGAATTCATCGGTAATACCGTGAACGCCAATTGCCTCTTCTTGAATCGCACGATCGGGCTTGATATAGACGTGAAAGTGACGCCCAGTCAGCCTACGGTTGATGATCTCTACTGCACCAATTTCAACGATGCGATGTCCCATATAGTGGGGGCCACCCTCTGTATTCATACCGGTGGTTTCGGTATCGAGTACAACGATGCGTTTGTTTTCATTCGAACTGTTTTTTTCGTTCGTGCTTTGTTCTGGAGTGCTACTGGTATTCATAAGGATAACTGTGTCAGACTATGCCGATAATGTGCTTGAGGTAATAGTATCAAATCATGACGAAACAAGTTGAAATTTTCACTGATGGTTCTTGTTTAGGCAACCCAGGTCCTGGCGGCTACGGCATTGTACTTCGCTACAAAAAAGTAGAGAAGACGTTAGCCGAAGGTTTCACCTTAACCACCAATAACCGCATGGAAATGCTCGCCGCTGTTGTGGCTCTCCAAGCCCTCAAAGAGCCTTGCTCTGTCATTCTGACCACAGATAGCCAATACGTGCGTCAAGGTATCACCCAGTGGATTCACAACTGGAAAAAGCGCGATTGGAAAACAGCCGATAAAAAGCCCGTTAAAAACGCAGACCTGTGGCAAAGACTCGACAAAGAGACGGCGCGCCATAGCGTTGATTGGCGCTGGGTTAAGGGGCACGCGGGGCACCGAGAAAATGAAATGTGTGATGATTTAGCTCGAAGTGCAGCTGAAAACCCGACCCAAGAAGATACGGGCTATCAGCCAAGCTGATCATTTTCTTAAAGGAAATGTCAGTATCTAAAACAGATATAGCAATGGAAAGCCGACTATGAGTCGGCTTTTTCTGCTTTTAACGGATACGAAGTTTTAGCGGAGTCCAAGGTGCGACGCGTATTGGTTCTAAAACTGGCTCCTACAGGAGAGAAGCGTCGCTTAAGGTGCCAATGTGGCTTGATAGGCTTAAGTGGATAAGTACGTTTACGAGCAACAATAAAGTATTGGCTACCAGCGAACGATGCACAGCTGCCTAAGCTGTTCTCCAACCACGTCCACATCGCTTGGTATTTACTCATCGGGAACAACGCGTAGGTGTCACAATGAATCACTTCATAATTAAGTACGCCTAGCCAATCTTTAATTCGGTTTGGCGTGTACATACGTCCACTCCATGGCAAGCTGTTCTTTCGCCAAGGCATCAAACTGGCAAGCCCAGTCACACTAAAAGGGTTAAAGCCGGTGATAATAATATAGCCATCGTCCATCATTACTCGGTCGACTTCCCTCAATAGCCGGTGTGGGTCGTTGCTATAATCTAACTGATGACTCAGCACCACAACATCAAAGCTTTTCTCTAAAAAGGGTAAATTATAACCATCTGCTATCACATTATGTAATGGGTTCTGGATATCTAGGTTTACTTGATGTTGAATGTTGCATGTGCAGCTAGAAATCTCACTGCTGAGGCCACCAAGTTTGAGCATATGGTAACCAAATAGTTTTGGGCACCACTCATCAAGTCGAGTTTGAATAGATTCTCTCAACCAGTCCCCATTGTGCAATTGTGCCCAAGTATAAGGACGCTCAAACTTCTTTCTGCTACGTGCTGGCTTCATCAATAATCTGTCTCACTTATTCTGTCTCACTAAAAGTGACTGGAGAACCAATAATGTTACATATCAAAAGCATACCTGCATTTAACGACAATTACATCTGGCTGATTCAAAATAGCGATCGCCGTTGTGCTGTCGTCGACCCTGGTGATGCAGCTCCAGTATTAGAGTACTTAGCACACCATGAGCTAACTTTAGATGCAATCTTGATTACGCACCACCACCACGATCACATTGGTGGCGTGCCAGAGCTGGTAAGACAATTCCCTGGCGTGGATGTCGTTGGCCCCAAAAATGAACCTATCCCGACCTTAACGCATCCCGTTGATGACGGTGACCAATTAGAGCTGTTTGGCGAAGTATTCCTCGTGCTAGGGCTCAGTGGGCACACCGCTGGGCACATTGGTTATGTGGGTGATGCCAAACTGTTTTGTGGCGATGTACTGTTTTCAGCTGGTTGTGGGCGAATCATGGAAGGCACACCACAGCAGATGTTTGATGCATTGAACAAGATCACAGCACTCCCACAAGAAACCGAGGTTTACTGTGCTCATGAATACACGGCAGCCAATATCGCTTTTGCACTGGCTGTTGAGCCTGACAACCAACATTTGCAACAATACCGCGACCAAGTGAATCGGCTTCGAGCCCAAAATAAGTCGACCATCCCCACAAATTTAAGACAAGAAAAGTTTGTTAACCCCTTCTTACGCTACACAGAACCAAGTGTAGTGAAATCAGTATCTAATCGTACTGAGCAGACCGATCCTTTATCGGTTTTTACCGCTTTACGTGCGTGGAAGAACGAATTTTAACAAATACAGGCTTGTCACTCATAGGGAGTGGCAAGTATTATCATCGGCCGTTTATTAAAAAGGCTGTAACATGCGAGTTAAGTACAGCTGGGCTTTGGTACTACTACTTTCTGGTTGCCAATTAACTCAGTCAGAGAATCCAGACCAAGCTTCCGAGCAAACCAACACCTCCCCTACTAAAGAAGTTTCTCAAGCGAACGTTTCATCGGGAGCGATCCAAGAACAACCAAAAGTTGAAACACCCGTCGTTACTCCACAAACACAGCAAGATGTTTGGAAACGTATTGCGATGCAACTTGAAATGGAAGTGCCGGACCAAAAGAAAGTCGACTACTACCGCACTTGGTACCTCAAGCACCCTGGTCATCTAAAAACTGTATCAAAACGCGCTGAACCTTTCCTTTACTTGATCACAACTAAGATTGAAGAAAGAGACTTGCCTTTAGAGCTGGCCCTGTTGCCCGTCGTTGAAAGCTCGTTTGATGCATTTGCTTATTCTCATGGTAGCGCTGCTGGACTATGGCAGTTCATTTCGGGTACTGGCAAAGCTTACGGACTAGAACAAAACTTCTGGTACGATGGCCGCCGTGACGTAGCCGCTTCAACCGACGCTGCATTGGATTTCTTAACCGACCTGAACAAACGTTTTGATGGGAACTGGCAACACGCAATCGCTGCCTACAACAGTGGCGGTGGTCGTGTGAACAGCGCAATCCGTAAGAACAAGAAGCTGGGTAAGCCAATCGACTTCTTCTCTCTAGACTTACCAAAAGAGACCAGCAGCTATGTACCTAAGCTACTTGCACTGGCCGACGTGATTGCCAACCAAGAAAAGTATGGCATCGATATCCCTACGATCCCGAACAAGGCAGTACTGACTCTGGTTAACCCAAATGAACAACTTGATTTAGCCATTGCCGCAAGCTACGCCGACATTCCTGTCAAAGAGCTGCAAGGCTACAACCCGGCTTATAACCAGTGGGCAACGGCACCAGAGAAACACCAACAATTATTGCTTCCTCTAAGCTCTGTTGAGAAGTTCAACAAAGAAGTGGCAGCCAATAAAGGCAAAGGCATGAAGTTGGTGCGCTATAAAGTGCAATCTGGCGATAGCATCAGCGTACTGGCGAGTAAATACAACACCACCAGCAAAGTGATCCGCTCTGCAAACGGTTTGAGCAACAATAATATTCGTGTTGGTCAGCACCTATTTATTCCAACATCAACCAAAGACGATAAGACATACGCACTAAGCGCTTCAAATCGCCTAGCAAGCACACAGTCAAAGAGTCGTGGTCAATATAAGCTTAGCCATACCGTAAAAAGTGGTGATAGCCTATGGACGATTGCGCGCGCAAATAAGGTATCTCACCAATCACTGGCTAAGTGGAATGGCATGGGACCACGTGATACTCTTAGAATTGGTCAAGAACTGGTCATTTGGAAGAATAGTTCAGACGGTGCCATCATCCGAACTGTCTTTTATAACGTAAGATCAGGTGACACAGTCAGCGGTATTGCATCAAAGTTCAAAGTAAAAAGCGCAGATGTTGTAAAATGGAACGCTTTGCAGAACAAGAAATACCTACAGCCAGGACAAAAACTGAAGCTGTATGTTGATGTAACTAAGGTAAGTGTATGAACCCGTCAAGTAACCCACTCGTCATGCTGTTGGATATATTCCGTTCACCAACAGCGTGTTTCTTAGCGCTTTATCAACGAAGTGCTTGGGGATGGCAACCCTACGTCGTATTAATGCTCAGCCCATTCTTATTTTGGGGAGCCTATTTTTCGAATGTAGATTTTGCATGGTTAAGCGCTGAGTTGTCACAGCAACTGGCTCAAACAAACCCTGACCAATTGGCGTTACTTGACAGTAATACTCTACTCGCGAGTGAAATCATCAGTGATGTATTCGGCCGTACGTTAACCATCATTCTGTTGGCATTTTGGTTTAACTTAGCAACAAAGCCAAGCCAACACCAACATAGCTTTTGGCGATGGTTTGCAGCCGCATCGGTAGTGATATTCCCTGCCGTTCTAGGCGATGTAGCAAGCTACGCAAGCCTGATACTCAAGCACGGGCATGTGATGAGCTACGCGGCCGACTTGAACAGCTTAAACGGCTTAATCAAGTTGCCACTAACCAATGATTGGTCGCAATTTGCCAGCTCATTACCACTCTTGTTGCCTTGGTACATTGTATTGGGTTATGCAGCAGTATTAACTTGGACGGAGTTTGAGCGTGGTCAGGCACTGGTCATCTCTGGTTTGCCATGGGTTGGCTATTACCTAATCTGGGCTCTCTACATTTTAATCTTTTAAGCTGAATAGATAAAAACAAGGCTAGCGAAAATTCACTAGCCTATTTATTCCCCTGCTTATTACCCAAAGTAACCACAGTGTGAATGGTGAATAGCTAAGATCCAATGACTAATAGGCTAATAGGCTAATAGGCTAGATAGCTTCTTCTATTTAGCCTTAAAGGTCACTCGCATAGGGTTATGATCAGAGGCGTCCGTAATGGGCGCCTTTGCTTTGTCTACTTCTAACCCTCGATAGAACACATGATCGAGCACCAACCCTGTCATAAACTGTGTACGGTTATCTGGTTCAAAAGCAACTTCCGTCAAACCTACCTGTTCCAACGCATCTTTCAATACAGCAAAGCGAGCTTCACTCCAACTGTTAAAATCCCCAGCAAAAATAACAGGCCCACGATACTTTTGGAGATTGTCGGTTAAGCTCTTGAGCTGAGCCTCATAATCTTCCGTACCAAAGGTAAAGTTCACCGCATGGATATTAATCACAGCCAGTTCTTCGCCATTACTTAGCAGATAGCGAGACCAAAGTGCAGATTTAGGTAATTGAAGCCAAGGTTCTTCATGAGTATAAGCACAAGCTTCAATCGGTAGATGCGTCGCTAGGTTGAGTACGCCTGCACTTTGTTCAAAAGCTTCAAATGCATTCACTCGAGTACTTCCCCATTGACCACTCGTTACCCATTGGCGAAGCCCTTCTGTCATACTCGCTTCTTGCAGCAAAACTAAATCGCTACCGGCTGACAGCTGATTTAACTCACTTTGCCAATTATTTCGGTTTTGCTTATAGATATTCCACACGGTAATGTCTAGGCCATCAGACACATCAATCGCTTTCGGGGCTGAGTTTTGGTAGCAGCTGTAGATATCGTTGCTAGTATTTTGAGAAGAAGTGATCAAATTGGGTTTATTCGGGATCACGAAGATAATATGAAAGCTAACAACAGCAAGCGTTATCAATAGCGTGATAACAATGATGGTTTTCTTAAACATACAGCACCCTACCAGAAATGAAAAAGGAGCGATAAACGCTCCTTTTAAGGTAATAGTTTTTTTATACGGCGTCTTCGTCTTCTTCGCCAGTACGAATACGTACCACACGTTCAACTTCAGTAATGAAGATCTTACCGTCACCAATTTTACCTGTTTGAGCCGTTTCGATAATGGTATCAACACATTGGTCAGCCACTTCGTCGGTCACAACAATTTCCAATTTCACTTTAGGTAAAAAATCGACCATGTACTCTGCGCCACGGTATAGCTCAGTATGACCTTTTTGACGTCCAAAGCCTTTAACTTCAGATACTGTCATACCCGTAATACCCACTTCTGCAAGTGCTTCACGTACATCATCAAGTTTGAATGGCTTGATAATGGCTTCAATCTTTTTCATGTTCATCCCTTAAACTGTGCGAATAGCTCATTATCGGTTAGCTATAGTAAACATTCAATGAAAAAAGCCAGAGCATTAAAGCTCTGGCTCGAAATTTATCATCTTGTTTAATCAGCGCTTTAAGAAGATTTTACTTAAGGCTTGAGTAGTAAGCAGCTAGATTAGCAATATCTTCATCACTCAGCATTGAAGCCTGAGCCTGCATTACAGCCGCCAAACCGCCGGTGCGCTGGCCGTTCTTATATGCCTTAATTGATGAAGCGATGTATTGCTCGTTTTGGCCTTTAAGATTTGGATATCCTGGGATCATTGCGATACCGTCTGCGCCATGACAAGCCGCACAGATTGCCGCTTTAGCTTGACCCGCAGCAACATCACCCGCCAGAGCGTTACCACTCAATAGTCCAAATCCAAGAACTAATCCTAGTGTAATTTTCTTCATTGCATATTCCATTAATTATTTTTATTAAAGTGACGGTGAATTGTGACACAAACTTTTTCTACTTGCTCCAAAGCGCTTCACAATCTTGACCTTCGTAGTTTTTATCTACGAATAGGCCTAAAACAGCGATCACTCGATCGCCATCCATTAATATCGGCGTTCTACGTCTTAACCAGCTGGGTACTTGGTATTCCTGAAAAAGCTTCTTGAGTTTTCGACTATGACCACGACCAACTGGGTGAGCCGACACTCCTTCAGGGTTAAAGATCACTCGTAAGGTTCCGTTGGCTTTAGTAAGGGAAAAACGTTGTACATCTCGGTTATGAGATGCACTACCACTCGACACCGCTTTTAAATGGATCTCACCTAAACCATCAGGCAATAATAAATTCTCATCAATCAAGATTTCACTTTTCCAGCTCGACAAATCTTTGGTGTCTTGTACCAAATAGAGCTGATTATTAAAGCGCCTAATCTCAACATCATTCAACACCAGCTTAGGATTGGCATCTGCCTGAGCACAAGCCACTTCATCCCAAATAAGTTTTAGCTGCTTTTGGCTTGGCATCGGTTGATTGCAATGGCTGAGCCACATTCTGATCAAACGTGCTCGTAACAAATCAGAATGCTGAGATAACGAATCAATGCTTAAGCTCTGGCTCTTACTGTTACAGCCTCCCAAAGCTTGTTGTAAGTGAGACTCAAGCAGTTCGTCGAGTAGCGACTCTTGTTCTGCACATAATTGAGCACTGCGACAGACCGATTCTCGAAAGCTAGGCCAGCGCTCTGTCAACGTCGGAGTGACTTGATGACGAATGAAATTTCGATCAAAGCGCAGATCCTGATTACTCTCATCTTCGACCCAAGTTAACCCCATATCGTGAGCCGACGCTTCGATGTCTAATCGAGTCACAGACAGCAGAGGTCTCACAATAAACGCTTCGCCAAACGACATCACTTTCGCCATTGAAGAGAGTCCTTTCGGACCACTGCCACGTTTTAATGCCAGCAAGAAAGTTTCAAGTTGGTCATCAATATGTTGGCCTGTAATTAGAACATCACCAAAACTAAGGTGCTTCTGAAGCGAATCATAACGAGCATCTCGAGCCAGCTTTTCAACACTTTCTCCGCTGTTAATATCTAGAGATACTCGCTCGATGGCTAAAGGAACCGACGACGCATCACACCATGTTTGGCATTGCTCAGCCCAAAGATCAGCATTCTTACTGAGACCGTGATGAACGTGCACCGCACAGCACTCAATGTGATGGGACTTAGCGTATTTCGCGGCCAATTCCAATAACACTCGAGAATCGACACCACCACTGAAAGCAACGACTAACCGACGAGGTTTGAGATCGCTTTGTTGAAATGCAGAGGTAAAAGTTTCGATTAAGTGAGTCATGGGGTTAAGTGAGCCGTGTGTACTAATGAGAAAGGAGAATGTTTTAATAATAAAAAAGGGTTGGCACTGAGTCCAACCCTTTCATCAACTTGTTACGGAAAGCAGGTCTTATACCTTGCTAAGGTCCCTTATCAGCAGTAACCGTAGCTCATTAGACGCTGGTAACGACGCTCTAGAAGTGCTTCGTTGTCAAATTGCTCTAGCTCTTCTAACTGCTTAACTAACATGTCTTTCATGTTCTGAGCTGTCTGTATTGGATCGCGGTGCGCGCCACCTAGAGGCTCAGGGATGATTTCATCGATAAGCTCAAGCTCTTTAAGGCGAGGAGCTACTAGGCCCATCGCTTCAGCAGCTTGTGGTGCTTTATCTGAATCACGCCATAAGATTGAAGCACAACCTTCTGGAGAGATTACTGAGTATGTAGAGTACTGAAGCATGTTCACGTAATCACCAACACCAATCGCTAGTGCACCACCAGAACCGCCTTCACCTACAACGTTACAGATAACTGGAACTGAAAGGCCGGCCATCACTTTTAGGTTCTTAGCGATAGCTTCAGATTGACCACGCTCTTCTGCACCAACACCTGGGTATGCACCCGCTGTGTCGATGAAAGTAATGATTGGCATATTGAAACGCTCAGCCGTTTCCATTAGGCGAAGTGCCTTACGGTAACCTTCTGGCTTTGGCATACCAAAGTTACGGATCACTTTCTCTTTAGTCTCACGACCTTTCTGGTGACCAATAACCATAACAGGACGACCATTTAGACGAGCCATACCACCCACTATTGCTTTGTCGTCAGCGTAAGCGCGATCGCCCGCCATCTCTTCAAACTCTGTGAAGGCATGCTCCAGGTAATCTTTGGTGTAAGGACGTTGAGGGTGACGAGCAAGTTGAGCTACCTGCCATGCACCTAAGTCACTAAAGATTTTCTGTTTAAGCTCTAAGCTTTTTTTCTCTAGTTGTTCAATTTCTTTGTCTAGATCTACCGCTGTGTCACCACCGTGACGCGAAACGTCACGTAGCGCTTCGATTTTTGCTTCAAGTTCAGCGATAGGCTTTTCAAATTCTAGAAAGTTCAGGCTCATCTATGAATCCTTGTTGATTCAGCTCCGCAGTTACGGAGCTAAATTTTAGTTAAATTCGAGTTCTACTTGGCTATTTCCAAGCAGCTGTTTTAATTCGTCTAGTAATGTATCACTTGGCGTCACACGCCATTCTGTGCCCAATGTTAACCGCGCTCTAGCGTCGGCACGTTGGTAGTATACATTGACTGGGACCGTTCCGGCTCTATAAGGTTCTAAGATTTGACCAAAGCGTTCAAAAAATTGACCGTTAATTTGGGATTGCTCGATAGATATCGACACCCCACGAGCATATTTCTCACGGGCGCTTCCTAAGTCCATGACCTCGCGCGCGGACATTTTAAGCCCACCATTGAAATCATCAAAGCTGACCTGTCCAGAAACAACCACAATTTTGTCTTTTTCGAGCAATTCTGCGTAGCGATCGAGCGCATCAGAGAACAACATCACTTCCATCCGACCCGATCGGTCATCAAGAGTCATCAAACCGATTCGAGTACCGCGCTTCGTGGTCATGACCCTAGCCGCAATGACCAAACCTGCAATCGTTAAGGATTGGTCACGACGAGTCGGCGTCGCATCTTTCAAACGACAGCTGGTGTATTTCGCAAGTTCTTTAATGTAAGCATTCACCGGGTGACCCGTTAAATACAAACCAAGCGTTTCGCGTTCACCTTCTAGCCAAACCTTTTCAGGCCATTTAGGCACTTGGGTATACTTGTGTTCAACCTCTTCCGGAGCGTCGGTCAACACACCAAACATATCAGATTGACCGAACGACTCAGCATGGTGATGTTGGCTTGCTGCCTTAACCGCATCTTTCAAAGATGCCATCATCGCCGCTCGGTGAGGACCTAATCTATCTAAGGCTCCGGATAGAATCAACTTTTCGATAACACGTTTGTTGACCTTCTTCAGATCAAGACGTGCACAGAAGTCGAATAAGTCTTTAAAGTAACCACCTTTGTTACGCGCTTCGATGATGGCTTCAATTGGGCCTTCACCCACCCCTTTAATCGCACCGATGCCATAAACAATTGCGCCATCTTCATCCACATTAAAGCGGTATAGGCCCGAGTTGATGTCAGGTGGAAGGAGCTTGAGCTTCATACGGAAACACTCATCGACAAGGCCAATAACCTTCTCGGTGTTATCCATATCCGCGGTCATTACTGCCGCCATGAATTCCGCAGGGTAGTGTGTTTTCAACCACAGTGTTTGATAAGAAACCAGTGCGTATGCAGCCGAGTGAGATTTGTTAAAGCCGTAGCCCGCAAACTTCTCTACCAAGTCAAAGATCTTCATGGACAGTTCGCCATCAACACCATTGGCTTCAGCACCTTCTTTGAAGGTACCGCGCTGTTTTGCCATCTCTTCAGGCTTTTTCTTACCCATCGCACGACGCAGCATATCGGCTCCACCAAGCGTATAACCCGCAAGAATCTGAGCGATTTGCATTACCTGTTCTTGATACAGGATGATGCCGTACGTAGGTTCTAGTGTCTCTTTAAGCGATTCGTGTTGCCACGTTTCATCAGGGTAAGAGACCGCCTCTCGTCCGTGTTTACGGTCGATGAAGTTATCTACCATGCCTGATTGCAGAGGGCCAGGACGGAACAAGGCCACCAATGCGATGATATCTTCAAAACAGTCGGGTTGCAGACGCTTGATCAGATCTTTCATACCACGCGATTCCAGTTGGAATACCGCGGTGGTTTCAGAATTTTGTAATAGGTTAAATGACGCTTGATCATCCAGAGGAATCGACTCGATACGAACCGGATCTTTCCCCTCTTTCGCTAAGCGAGGGTTTACTAGGCCTAATGCCCAGTCAATGATCGTCAGTGTACGCAGCCCCAAGAAGTCAAACTTAACCAAGCCAGCAGTTTCTACGTCATTCTTATCGAATTGCGTTACTGGGAAGTTACCTTCCGCATCGGCATAGATAGGTGCAAAGTCAGTAATCGTGGTCGGTGAGATTACAACACCACCCGCGTGCTTACCTGCGTTTCGCGTACAACCTTCTAGAATTCGACATTTATCAATCAGCTCACGAACTTCTTCATCACCATCATAAAGTTCAGGCAATGCAGGCTCTGCGAGGAATGCTTTCTCTAGCGTCATGCCCGGATCAGGCGGAACCAGCTTAGAAATTCGGTCAACAAAACCAAATGGGTGGCCTAATACACGGCCAACGTCACGGATTACCGCTTTTGCCGCCATAGTACCGAAGGTGATGATCTGAGAAACGGCATCACGGCCGTACATTTCAGCCACGTGATCAATAACTTGGTCACGCTTATCCATACAGAAGTCGATATCGAAATCGGGCATGGATACACGTTCTGGGTTCAAGAAACGTTCGAACAGCAAGTCATATTCAAGTGGATCAAGATCCGTGATATCAAGCGCGTAAGCCACCAAAGAACCAGCACCAGAACCACGACCCGGGCCTACTGGTACATCGTTATCTTTTGACCACTGGATGAACTCCATTACGATCAAGAAGTAACCTGGGAAACCCATGTTATTAACTACTTCTAGCTCGATTTTAAGTCGCTCATCGTATTCAGGCCTGCGTTCAGCTCTGACTTTTTCGTCAGGAAATAGGAATGCTAAACGTCGTTCAAGACCTTCTTCTGATTTTTTGATCAAGAAGTCTTCAATCGCCAAACCTTCCGTCGGGAAGTTCGGCAAGAAGTATTCGCCCAATCGAACGGTGACATTACAACGCTTAGCGATCTCAACACTGTTCTCTAATGCTTCAGGGATATCTGAGAACAACTCACACATCTCTTCTTCGCTACGGAGGTACTGTTGTGGACTGTAGTTTTTCGGTCGACGTGGATCAACCATGGTAAAGCCGTCGTGAATCGCCACACGGATTTCATGAGCGTCAAACAAGTCTTCAGAAATGAATACCACTTCGTTGGTCGCAACAACTGGCAGGTCTTCTTGCTCAGCCAATTCCAGCGCAAAGTGCAGATAAGACTCTTCGTCCGTACGTCCAGTTCGAATGAGCTCCAGATAAAAACGGTCTGCGAAATGTGTTTTGTAAAACTCAACGCTGCTTGCAACCAACTCTCTATTGCCTTTCAGCAACGCTTTACCAATCTCACCTTCTTTTGCACCCGATAAAAGAATCAGGCCTTCCGCATGTTCAATCAGCCACTCTTTATCAATAACAGGCTGATGCTGCACATGGCCACGAAGGTAAGCTTTTGATATTAATAACGTTAGGTTATTGTAGCCTTTATTACTCGTTGCAATAACGGTGAGTTTTGTCAATTCATCGCCAAAATCAGGAGACTGCATCAAGAAGTCAGCACCAATAATTGGTTTAACCCCACACCCATGAGCAGTACCGTAGAATTTCACCAAACCGCACAGGTTGGTAAAGTCGGTCAATGCTAGAGCAGGCATACCCATTTCAGCGACTTTTTTAACTAATGGTGGCACCTTGGATAGGCCATCCACCATCGAAAAGTCACTGTGTACGCGTAGGTGAACAAATTTTGGATCTGACATTATTTTTCCTGAGTTCTAGGTTTGAGCCTAGGATTACAACTGTGTGTATTCTATTTTTTTCTAGCGTCACTAAGCAACTTTATTCGATGCTAAGCTCTAGTTTACGTAAAGCTCTAATCTATATAGAGCT
>NZ_JBFRSN010000228.1:0-8474 GCF_041473595.1 Vibrio sp. 10N.222.46.A1 | reverse complement strand
GTACCAGGAATCATTACGTCGTTACCTTGCTCATCAACAAGTTTGATAGCTGGACGCATATCTTTACCTGCTGCTGGGCGAGCTGCTGCGTCTGTTACTTCACTTGAAGAAAGACCCGTTAGATCGTCAGTTTGACGAGAAACTGTAATACCATCGATCATATCTACGAATTGGATACGACCTGCCACTTCAGTGATGATTGGCATGGTATGCGCTTCCCAGTTAGCTACAACTTCACCAGCAGTAACTGCTGCGTTGTCGCCTTTGGTTAGCATCGAACCGTAAGGAAGTTTGTGCTTCTCTTTCGTACGGCCGAATTCATCAATAATCGTCATCTCAGATGCACGAGAAGTGATAACCAGTTTCTTATCTTTGTTAACTACAAACTTAGCATTGTGAAGTTTCACAGTACCAGTTGTCTTAGCTTGGATGCTGTTCTCTGCTGCTGCAGTAGATGCCGCACCACCGATGTGGAACGTACGCATCGTTAGCTGTGTACCCGGTTCACCGATAGATTGTGCAGCGATAACACCAACTGCTTCACCTTGGTTCACTAGGTGACCACGTGCTAGGTCACGACCGTAACACTGTGCACAACAACCGAAGTCTGCATCACAGGTAACAACAGAGCGCACTTTCATGCTATCTACTGAGTTGTCTTCCATGATTTGACACCACTTCTCATCAATCAGAGTATTACGTGGAATCAGTACATCTTCAGTACCAGGCTTAAGAACGTCTTCAGCTACTACACGACCTAGAGCAAGCTCAGAAAGTGCAACTTTAACGTCACCACCTTCGATGTGAGGCATCATGTCGATACCTTCATGCGTGCCACAGTCATGTTCGTGTACTACAACGTCTTGAGCAACGTCTACTAGACGACGAGTTAGGTAACCCGAGTTTGCTGTTTTCAGTGCTGTATCCGCAAGACCCTTACGAGCACCGTGCGTTGAGATAAAGTACTGAAGGACGTTTAGACCTTCTTTAAAGTTCGCTGTGATCGGCGTTTCGATGATTGAACCATCTGGACGCGCCATCAGACCACGCATACCTGCTAGCTGACGAATCTGAGCTGCAGAACCACGTGCGCCCGAGTCAGCCATCATGTAGATGCTGTTGAACGATTCTTGCTGTTCTTCTTCGCCGTCACGGTTGATAACTGTTTCAGAAGATAGGTTATCCATCATTGCTTTCGCAACGCGGTCATTCGTAGATGCCCAGATATCGATAACTTTGTTGTAACGCTCACCCGCAGTAACAAGACCTGATTGGAATTGCTCTTGGATTTCACGAACTTCTTCTTCAGCAGATTCAATTTCATCGTATTTCGCTTGAGGAACAACCATATCGTTGATACCTACAGAAACACCAGAAAGTGCCGCGTATGCGAAACCTGCGTACATGATTTGGTCAGCAAATACTACTGTATCTTTTAGACCAAGCTTACGGTAACACTCGTTAAGAAGAGTAGAGATCTGCTTCTTACCTAACTTTTGGTTAACGATGCTGTACGGTAGGCCAGCTGGAACGATCTGCCATAGCATTGCACGACCTACAGTCGTATCAACTAGGCCAGTATTCGTTGTGCTATTGCCGTCTTCATCTACTACAGTTTCAGTGATACGTACTTTAACGCGAGCGTGTAGCTCAGCAGTCTTAGTACGGTATGCCTTTTCAGCCTCTGCAGGGCCAGCAAGGTACATACCTTCACCTTTCACGTTGATCTTGTCACGTGTCATGTAGTAAAGACCCAATACAACGTCCTGAGAAGGTACGATGATTGGATCACCTGATGCTGGCGACAGAATGTTATTCGTCGACATCATTAGGGTACGAGCTTCAAGCTGTGCTTCTAGAGTTAGAGGCACGTGTACAGCCATTTGGTCACCATCGAAGTCGGCGTTGTATGCCGCACACACTAGTGGGTGAAGCTGAATCGCTTTACCTTCGATTAGTACTGGTTCAAACGCTTGGATACCTAGACGGTGAAGTGTAGGTGCACGGTTAAGCAGTACTGGGTGTTCACGGATAACTTCGTCTAGGATATCCCAAACGATCGCTTCTTCGCGCTCTACCATTTTCTTAGCAGCTTTGATTGTCGTAGCCATGCCACGAGTTTCTAGCTTGCTGTAGATGAACGGCTTAAATAGCTCAAGTGCCATCTTCTTAGGAAGACCACACTGATGTAGACGAAGGTATGGACCAACTGTGATTACAGAACGGCCAGAATAGTCTACACGTTTACCTAGAAGGTTCTGACGGAAACGACCTTGTTTACCCTTGATCATATCAGCAAGAGATTTCAGAGGACGCTTGTTAGAACCCGTGATCGCACGACCGCGACGACCGTTATCTAGAAGGGCATCAACAGACTCTTGCAGCATACGCTTTTCGTTACGTACGATGATGTCTGGAGCCGCTAGCTCTAGAAGACGCTTCAAACGGTTGTTACGGTTGATCACACGACGGTAAAGGTCGTTCAGATCAGAAGTCGCAAAACGACCGCCATCTAGTGGTACTAGAGGGCGTAGATCTGGCGGTAGCACTGGAAGTACAGTCAGGATCATCCACTCAGGCTTGTTGCCTGACGAAATGAACGCTTCAACTAGCTTCAAACGCTTAGTAACTTTCTTACGTTTAGTTTCAGAGTTAGTTGTTTCCAACTCTTCGCGCATTTCTTCCACTTCTTGATGAAGGTCCATTGTTGAAAGCAGATCTTTGATCGCTTCAGCACCCATCTTAGCAGTGAATTCGTCACCCCATTCTTCTAGACGATCCAGATACTCTTCTTCAGTAAGCATCTGAGATTTTTCTAGATCAGTCATACCCGGTTCAGTTACTACGTACATTTCGAAGTAAAGAACACGTTCGATATCACGCAGAGGGATATCCATTAGTAGACCGATACGAGACGGTAGTGATTTTAGGAACCAGATGTGAGCAACTGGTGAAGCAAGCTCGATGTGGCCCATACGGTCACGACGAACTTTAGTTTGTGTAACTTCAACGCCACACTTCTCACAGATAACACCACGGTGCTTCAGGCGCTTGTATTTGCCACAAAGACATTCGTAGTCTTTAACTGGACCAAAAATACGTGCACAGAACAGACCATCACGTTCAGGTTTGAACGTACGATAGTTAATTGTTTCTGGCTTTTTAACTTCACCAAAAGACCACGAACGGATCGTGTCTGGTGAAGATAGACCGATTTTGATTGCATCAAATTCTTCGGTCTTATGCTGTGCTTTTAGAAAGTTTAATAAGTCTTTCACGTTCAGCTCCTGTAAGGAGTTAAAGGAGCTCACCGACTAAAGTGAGCCCCCTTTACCAAGTAATCCAATCTTCTTTATAAAAAAGAGGGATTACTCTTCGTCTTCTAGCTCGATGTTGATACCTAGCGAGCGAATCTCTTTCAACAGTACGTTGAACGACTCTGGCATGCCAGGTTCCATGCTATGGTTACCATCTACGATGTTCTTGTACATCTTAGTACGGCCGTTAACGTCATCCGACTTAACTGTTAGCATTTCTTGTAGAGTATATGCAGCACCGTATGCTTCTAGTGCCCATACTTCCATCTCACCGAAACGCTGACCACCGAACTGAGCTTTACCACCAAGTGGTTGCTGAGTTACTAGGCTGTAAGAACCAGTTGAACGAGCATGCATCTTGTCATCAACCAAGTGGTTCAGTTTCAGCATGTACATGTAACCAACAGTTACAGGACGCTCAAACGAATCACCAGTACGACCATCAAACAGTTTAAGCTGACCAGATTCTGGCAGATCACCCAGTTTAAGTAGTTCTTTGATTAGAGACTCAGAAGCACCGTCGAACACAGGTGTAGCAATCGGTAGACCGCCACGTAGGTTCTTGATCAGTGTACGAACTTGATCATCAGACAGTTCAGCAATATCAACTTTCTGACGAGTATCGCCAAGATCGTAAACCTTCTGTAGGAACTCACGGAACTTATGCAGTTCTTGTTGTTCCTTAACCATTTGGTTGATCTTGTCACCGATACCTTTCGCAGCCAAACCTAAGTGAACTTCTAGGATCTGACCGATGTTCATACGCGATGGTACACCCAGCGGGTTAAGTACGATGTCTACAGGCTGACCTTTCTCATCGTATGGCATGTCTTCAACAGGGTTAATCTTAGAGATTACACCTTTGTTACCGTGACGACCGGCCATCTTATCACCAGGCTGGATACGACGTTTAACCGCTAGGTAAACTTTAACAATCTTAAGAACGCCAGGCGCTAGATCATCACCTTGAGTGATTTTACGACGCTTAGTTTCAAACTTCTTATCGAAGTCTGCTTTTAGCTCATCCCACTGCTCAGCAAGTTGCTCAAGCTGTGTTTGTAGCGCATCGTCTTCTAGAACTTGCTCTAGCCATTGCTTACGACCGATAGTATCAAGCTTAGCTTCAGAGTAACCACCAGACAGAAGTACAGCTTTAACACGGTTAAGAAGGCCACCCTCAAGAATTTGGAACTCTTCAGTTAGATCTTTCTTAGCTTCTTTAAGCTGCATCTGTTCGATTTCAAGTGCACGTTTGTCTTTCTCTACGCCATCGCGAGTGAAGACTTGTACATCGATGATAGTACCCGAAACAGAGTTTGGTACACGTAGAGAAGTATCTTTAACATCAGATGCTTTCTCACCGAAGATAGCACGTAGTAGCTTCTCTTCAGGAGTCAGTTGAGTTTCACCTTTAGGGGTTACTTTACCAACTAGGATGTCGCCACCCTTAACTTCAGCACCAATGTAAACGATACCTGACTCGTCTAGTTTAGACAGAGCAGACTCACCTACGTTTGGAATATCAGCTGTGATCTCTTCAGAACCCAGCTTAGTATCACGAGCCACACAAGATAGTTCTTGAATGTGGATTGTCGTGAAACGGTCTTCTTGAACTACGCGCTCAGATACTAAGATCGAGTCTTCGAAGTTGTAACCGTTCCAAGGCATGAATGCGATACGCATGTTTTGGCCAAGAGCTAGTTCACCAAGGTCTGTTGAAGGACCGTCAGCAAGAACATCGCCGCGTGCAACTGGTTCACCAGGAAGTACAGTTGGACGTTGGTTAATACATGTGTTTTGGTTCGAACGCGTGTACTTAGTCAGGTTGTAGATATCGATACCAGCTTCGCCAGGTACCAATTCATCTTCGTTAACCTTAACTACGATACGAGAAGCGTCAACAGACTGAACTTGACCACCACGTTTAGCAACCGCTGTAACACCAGAGTCAACTGCGATGTTACGTTCGATACCCGTACCTACTAGAGGCTTATCAGCTCTCAGTGTTGGTACAGCTTGACGTTGCATGTTGGCACCCATCAATGCACGGTTCGCATCATCGTGTTCTAGGAACGGGATAAGCGAAGCAGCGATAGATACTACTTGGTTTGTCGCAACGTCCATGTAGTCAACGTGATCGCGTGGGTGAAGACCAGATTCACCTTTTTGACGAGCTGTGATTAGCTCATCTGCAAACGTACCTTCTTCAGTAAGAATGGTGTTTGCTTGCGCGATTACGAATTGACCTTCCTGGATTGCAGACAGGTAATCAACTTCTTCTGTTACTACACCATCTACTACACGACGGTACGGAGTTTCTAGGAAACCGTAATCGTTACAACGTGCAAATGCAGATAGCGAGTTAATTAGACCGATGTTTGGACCTTCAGGCGTTTCGATCGGACATAGACGACCGTAGTGAGTTACGTGAACGTCACGTACTTCGAAGCCTGCGCGCTCACGAGTAAGGCCACCAGGACCTAAAGCAGAGATACGACGCTTGTGCGTAACTTCTGACAATGGGTTGTTTTGGTCCATAAACTGTGAAAGCTGTGAAGAGCCAAAGAATTCTTTAACTGCAGCAGAGATCGGCTTAGCGTTGATAAGGTCTTGAGGCATGATTGCATCAAGGTCACCAAGGCTTAGACGTTCTTTAACGGCACGTTCTACACGAACTAGACCAACACGGAATTGGTTTTCTGCCATTTCACCTACAGAACGGATACGACGGTTGCCAAGGTGGTCGATATCGTCCACTTCACCAATGCCGTTACGGATACCAATCAGTTTCTTCATCACTTCGATGATGTCTGATTCATCCAGAGTACCGCGCTCTTCTTCTTCTTCACGCTCGATAGAGCTGTTGAATTTCATACGGCCTACAGTTGATAGGTCGTAACGATCTTCAGAGAAGAATAGGCTTTCGAACAGTGATTCTGCAGCTTCTTTCGTTGGTGGCTCGCCAGGACGCATCATGCGGTAGATTTCTACCAATGCAGAGATGCGATCTACTGTGCTATCCGCACGTAGAGTGTCTGACATGAATGGACCATGGTCTAGGTCATTCGTGAACAGCACTTCTAGAGTCTTGTGACCTGCTTGAGACAGGTTAGCAAGTGCTTCTAGGCTAATCTCTTGGTTTGCGCCAACGATGATCTCGCCAGTTGCTTCGTTGATGTAATCTTTCGCAGCAATCTTTTCAACGATGTACTCTACTGGTACTTCGATGTGCTCAACGCCATCTTTTTCAAGTTGACGGATATGGCGAGCAGTTACACGACGACCAGTCTCAACGTAAGTTTTGCCGTTTGCTTCGATGTCGAATGACGCAGTTTCACCACGTAGACGATCAGGAACCAACTCCATAAGTAGAGTTTGGTCTTTCACTTCGAAGTTCACTTTGTCGAAGAACAGATCTAGGATCTCTTCAGTCGATTTACCAAGTGCACGAAGGATAATCGATGCTGGTAGCTTACGACGACGGTCGATACGTACGAATAAGTTATCCTTAGGATCGAACTCAAAGTCTAACCATGAGCCACGGTAAGGAATTACACGTGCGTTATAAAGAACTTTACCTGATGAGTGGGTCTTACCCTTATCACTGTCGAAGAACACGCCTGGGCTTCGGTGCAGCTGGGATACGATAACCCTCTCGGTACCATTAATTACGAAAGTACCATTGTCAGTCATAAGCGGAATTTCGCCCATGTAGACTTCTTGTTCTTTAATGTCTTTTACAGTACCTGCTGGTGCATCTCGATCAAAGATAACTAGACGTAGTTTTACGCGTAGTGGCTTTGAGTAAGTAACACCGCGGATTTGACATTCTTTAACGTCAAAAACTGGCTCACCAAGACGGTAGCTAACGTATTGCAGCTCAGAATTGCCGTTGTAGCTCTGAATTGGAAATACAGAACGGAAAGCAGCTTCAAGACCGTATTGACCTTCAGGATCCTGTTCGATGAATTTGTCGAAAGAATCAAGCTGGATCGATAACAGGTATGGAATGTCCAAAACTTGTGGACGAGTACCAAAATCCTTACGGATGCGCTTTTTCTCGGTATAAGAGTAAACCATGGGGTTCCTCAGCTCGCTGATAAGTGACCCAAACCACCCAAAACACTCTTCAGAGGGGGCGGTGACAAACAGCTGTTTACTGTAGTGAACAATCATTTCGAAAAAATGACTGTTTTTTTGCTTGGATTATGACGGTTAAACAGCGGAAATTTCGTCATAGCCCTACAGCGCAAAAAGGCCGGTGGTTAATAAACCACCAGCCATTAGCCTTGCGGCTAAGAAATTAAGTAATAATTACTTAACTTCAACAGAAGCGCCAGCTTCTTCTAGCTGTGCTTTAAGAGCTTCAGCTTCAGCTTTGTCAACGCCTTCTTTAAGCGCTGCAGGAGCTGAGTCTACAAGACCTTTAGCTTCTTTAAGACCTAGGCCAGTTGCGCCACGTACAGCTTTGATAACTTGTACTTTGTTAGCGCCAGCAGCAGTTAGGATTACGTCGAATTCAGTTTGCTCAGCAGCAGCTTCAGCAGAAGCACCACCAGCTACAACTGCAGCAGCAGCAGTAACACCGAATTTCTCTTCCATAGCTTCGATAAGCTCAACAACTTGCATTACAGACATTTCTGCAACTGCGTCTAGGATTTGCTCGTTAGTAATAGACATAACAATTCTCTTTTAAGTCAACAATAAGTTTAAATAGCAACCAGTGAAAAGCAAGGCTTAAGCCGCAGCTTCTTCTTTTTGGTCGCGAACAGCAGCGATAGTACGAACCAGCTTGCCAGCAGAAGCTTCTTTCATGCACATCATTAGGCGTGCGATAGCTTCGTCGTAAGTTGGTAGTGTCGCTAGTACTTCAGCATCAGTAACTGCGCCTTCAAATGCAGCAGCTTTGATCTCGAAATCTTTATTCTCTTTAGCGAAGTCTTTGAAAAGACGCGCTGCAGCACCTGGGTGCTCATTAGAGAATGCGATCAGAGTTGGACCAGTGAAAGTGTCAGTTAGACACTCGTAGTCTGTACCCTGAATCGCACGGCGTGCTAGTGTGTTACGAACAACTCTCATGTAAACACCCGCTTCGCGAGCTTGTTTACGTAGAGAAGTCATTGCGCCAACAGTAACGCCACGAGAATCAGCTACAAC
>NZ_JBFRSN010000227.1:0-1913 GCF_041473595.1 Vibrio sp. 10N.222.46.A1 | reverse complement strand
CTCTTCAATTATGGCTGTGTATGCTGATTTAATTACGAAGGTGTCATTACGTTTAATAGACCCAGATGCTCTTACGGGAATTGTTTTAATTGACGAAATTGATGCGCACCTTCATGTATCATTACAGAAAAAAATTCTAGCTTTCCTTAAAAACGCATTTCCGAAAGTACAGTTTATTGTGACTACACATTCACCGTTTGTAGTCTCATCTGTAGACGATGCTGTAATTTACGATCTTTCAAAACGAGAACAAGTCGAAGATCTATCTATGTACTCCTATGAATCTGTTTTAGAAGGCTTATTTGGTGTCCTTCCAATTTCTAGTTTACTTCAAAAGAACATTGAAACATTAGCCAAGTCACTTGAAAGACACCCAATTGACGTTAAAGAAATTCAGTCACTATTAGAGAAATTACCCGAAGATGAAGACTCACTGGACTCTGAATCACTTTACTTTGTTAATTCCGCAAAACTAGCAATCAGCAAAGCCAAGAGGTAGCCAGATGTTCAATGTAGTTAGAAGTGAACCAGCTCCTTCCTCATTAGCTGAGGGAAAAAAGTATGATTCCAAAGATGTTTGGGATGCCTTGAAAAATGTGTTTCACAAGAAGTGCTATATCTGTGAAACATTTGAACCACAAGACATAAATGTAGAGCATTTCATTCCACATGAGGGTGATGAAAGATTAAAGTATGAGTGGGAAAATTTATACTTTTCGTGTGGTCGCTGCAACAATATTAAACTCGCTAAGTATGATGATCTATTAGACTGCTGTGACCCTAAGATTGATGTCGTTCGCGCAATCAAACACCTTCCTCCATCAACTCCATATGCGAAAAAGCTTCATGTTAGAGCTCAAACCGCCGATAACAAGACTAAATTGACTGCGGAACTGTTGGATAGAGTGTTCAACAGTGAACATACTCCAAACAAAGCTGTATCTTCAGCCTTTCTAAGAAAGAGAGTCTTTGAACAATATAACTTACTATTGTCGCAATTGAACAATTACTACAAACCAATGGCCTTACAGGAAGAAAAAGATGTTGCGGTCGCACGTATCAAGCTTCTCCTAAAACCATCTTCTCCATACAGTGCATTTATAAATTGGTGCATTATAGAAGACGAGGAATTGGGGCGGATGTTACATGATTTTATAGGTAGGACTGAGTAGCTTTCAAAAAAGGCACCCTAATAGGTGCCTTTTCTATTTCTAATCTATATATTTCTCTTACATCACTCACAGCCAACCAAAGCCCTTCGCCATCAAACCAGCGAGGCCTATTGTGACTGTAATTAAAGCTCCGAATAAAAGGCGAAAGTCACTTCTTTGGTGATTGTGAAACTCTTTCAAATCACTGCGTATGTCTTTGATATCACCCTTAATGTCTGAGATATCACGTTGAATGTATTCAACGCTAGCTTCCAATTTTGCTACCCGTGAGTCCAAACCATCTCCCCCGTCACCACCATTCTTTCGTATTGGTGTATCTGTCATGGTCAAAAAGTGAACTTTATCCCTCATGATACACCTTTATCAGAAAAATACTTTAAGACTATGTAAGTCGCTATACGGTGAATATTACCGCAGTTTTGGCATACTAACGGAATTGTCGGAGTGGAAAGTAGTCGCTTAGTTCTGGATTGATCAGGACTAACTTCAACCAAATCCAAAAGGCTGAAGCTAATTTCTTCCCCTTTTGTCGTTGGTATCGCTGGCTTTTCTGTTGTTTGGCAGCAAGGACATTTATAGTTCTTAAGTTTCACATCGAAGAACTCTTCTAAATGATCTTTATTTAACTCGTTTATGTCGTTCATATCACCGCCTTCATGACGGTGGTAATAACTTTCCCGATTACCGCGAACTCGTCGAGTTTCTCCTCATTCACGATAAACGAATCATATTCTTCTTTGT
>NZ_JBFRSN010000226.1:0-10728 GCF_041473595.1 Vibrio sp. 10N.222.46.A1 | reverse complement strand
CAAGTATTATTGGGATTTATATTACACATACTATAACCAAAAAAAATTGAAAGTTATTGGTTAATCAATTTAGTCAGCTTTGGCTCTCTTTGTTATCAGCTCTTGTCGACAAAGCTAATTGCTTGCAGTTGCAAAATATATCATTGGAACTCGCCTTGAGTCGCGACGACTTGCTGACTCAGAGTTGGACAAAAACGATTTAGCAAGATTGCTAATTTAGCGAAGCATGAATTATTAAAAGTATGGCAAATTTGTTTACGTGATTGTCCAGTATCGCTGAAGCAGATCAAATTGTACTATTTGGGGAGTTTACATATATTCAGAAACAGCAAATAAAGTTATTGTTCTTGAATACCTAGTTTTAAGCTATAAATGCAGATTTCCCCAATGCCTTCAGCAGCCCACTGGTCCATTAAGACTCTACAAACTGGAGGCCCATTACCCAATCAGAGACTTTTACAAAGTTAAGCGTATCCACGTTTTGTTTCTTGAACGCTTTTACTACTTTCTCATGAACAATAATATGAGGGTAATCGCTGAATTTTGGCATAAAGACCAAGCGTTCTTTCTCTGGCATCGCAGACAACTTGTTATCATCCAAATAGTACTGCTCAATTGTGTGTCTAGTATCTTCCGGGTCATAATCATCAATCTGACACTTTTCTAGATTCAAAACATCCATTTTCTCAAATACATTAAACACCCAATAGCCCTCATGATATTTGTCATGATCATCTACGATCACGCTGGGGTAAACCTGACAACATGCATTGTCTATATTACCAAGAGATTGTTTAATTTCATCAGAAAATACTGGGTAGGTTGAGTCTAAGTGAGCCTTTTTAATTGGCCTAGAAACCCCTCGAACCAAATCTTCATCACGATAGCAGTTTTCAAAAAGCATTGGCTCATCACCACTTAGCTTGGTGTATTCGTAATCCCTCATGGCTGAATGCTTTTGAGGCTTTAGGTACAAAGTATTTTCATCATAATTTTCGAAAACAATATAGTATTGGTCGTTGTATTGGCTCATTATCCTACCTTGGGTATCCATCTGGTGTTTTGGTACGTGATCGTTTTGGTGTTCCATGGGGAACTACTGGTTTGATAGCGCTTGTCTTTGCCATCTCTTTCGCCCAGTTGATAGTGAAGCCGGTCACTGTTGCAATAGTTATCAGGATTGGTTTGTGCGTTGATAATATCGAATTGGCAGGCGCAGCCGGGTCCTCCTGGAATAAAGTATTGGGAAATTTTGGTCAACGGTAATGAAAAAAATTGCCCTCTTTCAATTTTGTTGATTTTCTTTAGCACTTTACGACTAATCGGGTCGAGCAGCTTATGTATCTCTGACTCGGTTTCTGTTTTCTTAGTCTTTCCATAGCAGTCTTTAATCTTTTTTCTTATCTCTGGATCTCTCAACTCTCCAGAAACGTAACGATGATAAGGTTCTTCCCTAGGTCGGCTAAAGATATGATCGCCGCGGTGTAATTGGCAATGGAGTTGACATGCACCCGGCAAAGTAGCAGGAAAGCCGACCAAATTCGATAACTGGTTGATGTCGTAGCCTTTGTTGACTAGGTTTTCACCCAGCTCACTGTGTTTTACTGCTTCTGCCGAAATAATATGATGGGTATCCATATGGATACCATTATTATAAGGGTGCTCAGATAATTTTTTTACGTTGTTTACCCAGCGCTTACGATAGCCTTTTTTCTCAATCATACCATCGACGAAATCCGATTCTGCCGCCTCTTGACTCATCAGTGTGCCCATAGATAACTTATCCTATACATATTCGATTTCACCCCGGTACAACCGAGGCGTTTTATGTTCTTCACTCTTACACAGTCGACATTTACCCTTTCTAGGCTCATGTTTCTCTTCCACTTGAGCGGTACTATTAACCCGTTTGTCTGCTATGGCGGACTTACGGCGCAATGCCAAATGGCCCGCTAACTTGTCGTAATCTGGCAAGATGTCGACTAAACCATCGACGGTGCTGGTAAAGGTTTCTAGTGCTTGTGCGGCATGAGAGGCTGCACCAACCTTTTTAACGCCCATGGTAAATTTCGCTGTAACCGTCGCAATTCTGGCGGCTGCCCCTGCTGGCCCAGTTAGCAAACCAATCACTATGGTTAACACCACTTCAATGGCAATATACGCAGCTGCTTTACCCACGTGGTAGAAATAGAAGTTAGGTGGGACAGCTTCAATAATCAGGTTCAAGTATGTAAAGAAAGGCAAGATGCTGTTGTCATCATTAATCAACGCCAAGGCCTTAGGGAAAAACTCACTCTCCTTGATTTCCATTGCCCATTCAGGGTCAAACTCCATCACAACAGTGTCAACGAACTTTTCTACGCCTTTAACATCGTTGTTGGTAAAGAGCGTAGGCAAATTCCAAATCGCTTCTCTGTGTCTTGCAATACACTTAATCTTGCGCGCCATATCGTCTGAGCCTTCATTCCACCAAAGCTGCACATCATCAATGGCCTCATCAATGTTCTCGTACGCATCCACACTGGCCGCAATAAGCAAGTTAGGCGCCATACTGGAAATATAAGCCGCCTGTTTTACCCAGCTTGGTAAATCACTTTGAGCTAACTGAACTTCCGTTCCTTTCATCGCATCGGCGGTGTACTTTTCCAATGCATTGTATTTTTGATTGGCGTAAATATAGAGCTTATCAAAACCATCGGTGGTGGCATCTGCTAAGGTATGGCCCATCTCGCCCCAGACTTCGGGAGAGAAAAGTTCCACCACATCAGCACCCCAAGCTTTAGCCCCTTCAAGCACACCATCACCCAAACAAAGTACACCTTCTTCGTTCCATTGTTTCTGGAAACCTGTCATATCTTTCGCGACTGTGTTTAAAAGGCCGTCCAAATAAGTCTCGATAGCTTCCTGTTGTTTTACAATCTTATCTTCAATGCCTGGTTCACCTTCATACTCGATAGTGACAGAGTCTGTGTTGGGCTTGAGATCATCGACCACCACTACACCTCCCTCTGTCTTCTGGGTCTCTAACGCCAGATCCATAGTTTCTGAGGCCGTACTTCTTTGCGGCAATGGATTGAGATCCAATTTGTCTTTATGGGGAACGGAGCCATTGGCTATCACTTTGAGGTTTTTAGCGTAAACAGGCGTTCCCCACAGGTCATCGTGAACGGCACGGATCTTAATCCACTTCTGCTCCTCTAACTCTATTTTCGGTATCGCATTCACGACTACTTCGATAGTCCCTGCTTCGGCAGAGTAAACATGATCAGGCGCTTGAATGACCGAGACATCTGACACATCATCCATAAGTTGACTAGCTTTATTTTCCATACGCTTGAAAGCTTGGCTGAGGTTATCGGACAATTTTTTAGCATAGGTATCAATGGTACTCACATGCTTTTTATAGATATCAGACGACAAGTAATCATAATTCAACCGACTAGCTTCGGACTTAAGAGATTCCACACGCCCTTTTATCTTACTAAGTAGACTCTCTAGTTCAGAGTTGAGTATATTCTTAGCCTTATCCCAAGGGTAGTTATTGATGAAAACCTGAGGATTACCTTTACCACGAGCTCGCATGTAAGCCAGCATACGGTCTGCGGTTTCATGCTTGGGTAAACGAAATAAGACGGAGAAAATTTCCCCTTCTTCCATCACCATTGGTAACCCGTTCGCCAGTACACTATCAAAACTCGTATCAGAGAGACTATCAATTCCCGCGATTAGCGATTCTGACAATACGCTGAAATGAAAATCAGGGTGTCTAAACTCGAAGTGGGCTTTCGTTTCTGCTTCCACAATATCGGCAAAATATCGGTCAGCGGTGAGGCTAGGTCCCATGGTTCCCCAGCCTTCTACTGGCGGGGCAATACGATTCGGGTGCCAGAAGGTTTGCTGTCCCTGAGCAGACCTATCAAAGAAGTCATCATCATTGTAATCGGGTAGGTAGTGTGGGTTGGTTAAACGAACCGGGGTAGCAATAAACTCATCCGTACTTTCTTTAACCAGAATTTTGATTTGACCCGGCTTTAAGCCTGATACTTTGCTTTTGCCAGAGTTATCAAAGTGACCAGGAGACAGAGCACCACCAGAGACATCGGTAATGTCAAAATCTGCGTTCTTAAGAAGTACACCATCCGGGTATCGAGCCTTGATGTAGACAGTGTAAGTGCCGTCTTCATCTTCAGTGACCGTGACAGCAGGGTTTTGAACCCCACCTAGGCACATGGTGTTGCCCTTGTTCATTGTCATTTGGTCTGACAACCTAGCCACGCCTTTCCCTTCGATGATGACACTCGGTGATGCGGAAATGAACTCGGCCTCGGCCTCTATCGTACCCGATGCTACGCCTTTCTTGTCCCCGCCCGCATCGCCTGTGCTCTTGGCAAACTTACTGCCCTTTAAAGCAATACTGTTTCCGCCATCTGCTGTGACTGTCGTAGTGCCTTCCACTAAATCTGCCGACTTCGCGTTATTTCCATAAGGGATTGGTACAACAGGTTTACCGACTGTAGTAAGGCACACATCAGGCAGGGTAGCATTCGCCTCTCCTCCCGAGCCTTTATGGACAACACTGAGTCCATTTGCACTTATTGTAACTGCCATTAATATGTCCTACTTAGATTAAGTGGATTAGTTGAGTTTTACCTTAGCGCCCTGGATCTTATGAATTTTTTCAGCGCTACTACTAAGATGCTTGGCTGTTGTAGTGATACGGCCATCCGTTCCACTATATTTGGTTTGTGTCGTCCCAGAGCCAATAAGCACTTCTTCCTCTGCATCAAGGGTTATCCTCTTTGCTTTAACAACAAGCTCTTGCTCTTCAAGCAAAGAAATATAGATATCAACCAATGTTGGAATGGTAAGATCTTCGGATAGAAAAGAGATTCGGCAATCGAGTTTATTATCGATGGCCATAAAAATTTCTGACTGAGTAAAAGCACGGCCTATTGACGCCCAGAGAGGTTGAGAAAATGGGTTATGCTCAAAATCTACTTTGACTCGATTCTTTTCTGGATGAACTTCCACTACCCAACCAATTCGAGAGCAGGGTTTTGAAGTAGGCTTAAGAATATCTCTTGGTGGCTCTTGATTCATGGTGGGCCCAGTGATTATTTAGAGCCTATTATTTTATCTCTGGGCGATTTGAATAGGTAATGTGGAAATGAATGGTCACTACGATTGAATAATCGACTTTAAAGACATGAAGGCCAATCAATGTAACTAGACTAGCAAATCAATTGGCTTTATCGCATGTGTTTTTCACTTTTCTATAGGTTTATCTCGCACTCAAATTTGTGATTAAAGTCACGCACATCACTATCATTTTAAAGTTGAGAGTATTACATCACTTGAGTAATGATAGAAACGATATACCAAGCCAAAAAGCAACACGATGATGTCTTTTGTGTCGTATAACTTTGACAACTGCTAATGTCAGATAACTTTTATTAGGGGAAACACACATTAACAAGGTGTGAATGAGTAAAAGGTCTACCTTATAATGGGGCATGAATGCGTTAGATCAAAAAGTCTCAAGTTTGAGATTTCACAACCTATAAAATCTACAGAAACGCTTCAGGGTATTACCTTAAGGCTACTCTCCTAGGTTAAACAAAGTAACCTGGACTGAACTCTGTAAACGCATTCGAGCCTTTGGGGTCAATACATATAGCCAAGCCAGTCAATATGGCCACCTCCCCAATTCTTTGCACTCATTGGCTTTATATAAAGCTCATCGACATGTTCAACAGCAACACCATAATTCGTGTGTTCATGAAGCCTTAACCAAGAGTTGCTTCCCTTGACTTGAGTATACCCTCGTACTGAATAGAAACTTTGCAACTCTGAGACAAGAATTATGAAGTCCACCCCCTTCCCTTCACAAAACAAGGAAATTTCGGATAACATAAATGTACCAATTCCTTGACCGCGATAAGGTTCTGCAACACAAAAGTCGACTACCCCCAAAACCCTGTGTACTTCACTCCCAACTTTTATTACTCGATAATCTAATCCGAGATACCCGATAAGTACATCACCTTCATACTGTAGGGCACGAAAATGAGGGAGTTGTTTAAAGTAGGAACGAGATACTTGATGCTTTGGAAATGATTGATTCCTCAACATCATTATTTCTTTATGCTGCTTTTCGGTCACATTAACTTCATATACGATTCTCATACTTCTCCTTGTAAGAGCTAACGGGCGCAACACCAGAAAGTTAAATTTATCAATTGGTATTACATGCCAATGATGAACGCTCTGATTGTGTATTCAGTTCTGAAACTTACAAATTCATATCGAGCAGTGCCCCTCCCCCTAACTTTACGAAGAGTTTACCAAGGCCATAACACCTAACAGTATAAAAATACTTCCAGACCACCTTGAGAAAAAATCAACCCAGTTACTTCTTGCTTTAAACATTTTATGTAGATGACTAGCCATCAAAACACTTAAAAGATCTGCGCTGCTAAACATTAAATTCGTAAAAACGCCCAAAATCAGTAATTGCAGCCAAACAGCAATACTTCCTGCTTCATTCACAAACTGTGGCAAAAAAGCAAGATAAAAAATTGCAGCTTTAGGGTTCAGGACATCTACAATGACACTCTCAATGAAAGTTCTTTTAGGAGAGGTAATATTACTTTCACGAGAAGTAACCCGTGACTTTTTAGTTAGATAGATACGCTGAAACCCTAACCAAACGAGGTAAAGAGCTCCTAGCTTTTGAATGACGGAATAGAGAGTAGGATTAGTTACAAGCACAGAGGATAAACCTAGTACAGCTAAAAGCACATGGACATACCCCCCTATATGAAGGCCGAAAGCGGCCATTATTCCTACTTTCTTCCCTCCTGACACCGCTAGAGCAATACTATAAAGCATCGCTGGACCCGGCATGAACGCATATAACAAGGTCAAAACTAAGTAGGTAAACAATTCCGTATTTGAGGTCACTGTTATTCAAACTCCCTTTTTACGGTTCTGTTAGAAACTAGGTACATTATTGCAGCCATCATTATAATTGTGCCACCTATGATCGTGCGTAACCCCACCTCCTCAGCATAAAAAGCCCAAACTAAAAATGGTCCTAACGGTATCTCAGCTAATCCTATTAAAGCTGCCGACATAGCAGTTGTTCGAGAAACTCCTATTAAATAGACACCGAACCCTAAACCAACATTCGTCACTCCATACGCAACTAACCAATAATAGTCACTGGAAAAACCATTAATATGACTCGAAAACGGATATACAATCAGTGCGCATAAAAAGGCAGACAAGTATGTTGATTTGGCAACTTCAGCCGTTGGATAGTACTTTGCTATTATTGTCAACAACGCCATAAAAAATGTCATCCCAAATGCTAATAATAAGCCTAACTTGTCGTCGATATCCGTGGTCCCCCACATAATAAATACCACACCAAGCATAGATATGATGCAACAAAACAACGTGGTTTTATTGATTTTTTCATTAAGGAAAATAACAGAAAGAACAAATGTCGATAATGGCATCAACCCATATACAAAAGAAACATTCGCCACTGTTGTATAAAAAAAAGAGGCTATAAAACAAATCATACCTGCGGTGACAATCATTCCAATAATTAGTTCACCTTTGGTAAATATCAACATACGGCGACGCTTGATTGGTGTGCTAATAAAATAGTAGATAAATAGCACGCATATCCCGCCAAATAACGACCTCCAAAATAAAGTTGTCGGAAAATCGGTAGATATTATCCTGGTAAATAACCCTGCTGTACTCCATGCAAGGGCCGCAAAAAACACCATGACATTTCCCATTGACATCTCCTAGTTTGATGAACCATTTTTAGTACTAATAAATAGCGAAAGAACAATTTAATCTTGTTCTACAACTTCACGCTCTATATTTTCAATGTCTTCTTTATTACGTAAGAATATCTTCTGTCTAATAAAATATATACTTAAGGATATTTGCTCTCTAATGGTATAGGCGACTGGTAATTTACGTAATATTTTTTTTGGTAGTTTTGCGATTTTTCCTGGGCCCGTAATTCTGTAAATTACAGGTAGATGTGAGCCATACCAAAATTTATAAAGAACAAAAGGATTAATCAAGTGACGTAATCTTACATTACATCCAATTAACCTTGCCATTTCTGGCATATATTGTTCATAATCGACTAATCCTTTAATATTTGGCGTGAGACACATAGCACTTTCCTCATGTTGACGGTCCCTCTCTATGATATCTTTCATCTCCAAAGGCTTAGGAAGTTTTTTCTCTCCCGATAAAAGTAAGGCAAAGTAACGAGCTTGCATTTCTGAACACGCTGGAACACCTCCCTGCATCGGCCTAGCAGTTCCGATATAGGCGAGTTTGCTTCCCCAATCCGGATGTATCATATGTTTGAATAAATTTCTAACGTTAGTGATACTCACCCAAGGCTCAGTAACCTTACATTCCTCCTGAAAACCAGTGCTACACATTATTATGTCGGCTTCCATTTCTTTACCATCATCGAAAATTACTCGCTGTCCGTTTAACTGCTTTATCCCACCTACATTAACTGCAAGTCTCTTATTAATAATATCTTGGACAAATACTTCACTTTTTGTAATAAACTGATTGAAATAGCCTCCAGTTTTCAAAGCCCAATCAAAAGTTAATTTATGTTCTTCACTCAAATCACCTTCTTTTTCGTTAAGGCTTTTAATTAATTCTTTGTTATACCAACTATTCATTCCTTTTGGACCTAGCGCACAAAAGGCGTGTGCAGTATAAGCATCGTTCGTTTGCTGATTATACCAACGGTCTAAGATTGATGGATAATGCCTAATTGAGAGCGTGCATTCATTTGCAACATTCGCAATTTGGTGAGCGATGTCAGCTCCCGACTCTCCGACTCCAACACAAACAACCTTTTTATTTCTAAACTCCTCTGGGTTGGTATAGTTTGCTGAATGTAATATTTTACCAGTGAAAGTATCCTGCCCTTCATAGACTGGAATTTGTGGATTTTGTGTGATCCCAACACAAATTGCTACAGCATCATAATAAGTTGATGATTCGGTATTACAGCAGCTTACGAATACATTAAACCCATCACCCTGAGGTTCGATTTTTGTCACGGTACTATCAAACTGTATATGCTGTCTCAACTCAAATGTATCCGTATACTTTTGCAAATATTCTTCATACTCTTTTCTAGACCAAAATCGTCTCCCCTCATGAATAGATGGAGGAAGTCCTGAAAAAGCCATAAAATAATTTGATACGGTTAACATCAAAGAATCATAAGCAGTCACACTACACTTTGATGTTTTGCAAAAAACACCACCTTCTTTGTGAGATTGTTCGTAACAGGTAACATTATGCCCACTCTCAATCAATTCTTTAACGGTAACTAGGCCAGAAGGACCAGCACCTATTACGCAGACATTTTTTTTCATATTTGAACCCATAAGATATGTCCACCTTAAAATGGACGGGAAAATAAAAGTTTAATGTAAAATTACCTAAATAAATGAATCAACATTTGAATACTCGTCAATATTTGTATAGCAAATCTCTATCTCTTCCCCTTCCTTGATAGCTTCTAAGGCCACAAGTTCTGCCCAAGTCCCCATTTCATCATGCAACCATTTTACAATTGCATTAGGTGATTTTGAATGATTGCATAATGAAACCAAACCAAAAGAAATATAACCACCAACCTCATTAGTATTTGAATTTGTTTTTAAATAACATTCAGGATTCACGAAATAATGTTCGAAAACATCAGTATTGTTTATTAACTTAATCTGAGCTGCTGGAATCTCGCTTGTGGGTGACATTTCTATTAATTCAAACTTATTAATATTGGTTTTGGCAATCACAGCACGCCCTTTACCCTTAACCCAGTTGACACAGATTTTCGCGGAATCAACAAGTTGTTCATTTTTATATATATGGCAGATATTTGTGTTCATAAAAACCTCATAGGAATAAATATCTTTTAATATTAAGCAATTTGAAATTAATTAGAAATATAAGATAGTTGAGTATCTTTTCTTAGAGCACTCACAAACATGTTAGAAAATCTTTCCATATCTTCCCTCGCTCCATTCACAATTGAATTTATAGTGTGTTCATTCATATGTTGTTGTGCACAAGCCAATGCGGCTTCTCCATGTCTCTTATCTACAACACAATGAATACGTATCCACGTACATTCCTTTTCACTCAGTTCCAACCGCTCCACCATTTTTGCTACTGCTTGTGCTAAATAGTGAATTGCATTCTCGATAACAACATTCATTCCTAAGTATTCATAGGTTTTAGCTTCTGTGAAATTATCCCATTGTCTGTGGTAGCTAGAAACCAATTCATCTTCGATTCCGATTTTATAACCCATCGATTTCATATCTTTCATCGCCACAATGTCGTGATCAGCCTCTTCTTCAGCCATCGTAGAGAATAACCTTTGCATCTCAGCTGTAGGTGAAGCTAAAGCTGCTTTATTTAATTGAGCTTCTCCTGGGACAGAGTAGTGATAAAGCATCGAAACAAAATTTATGTAATTAGCTTTTGTTGCTTCTTGCATGGCCAATGCAATTTTATTAGCCCCTGATTCAGCTATTTCTTTTAATTCCTTAGTGGTCTTTAATATTAGCTCGGACTTATCCATGATGTTCCCTCTATCTTTATCTAAATTTTCGAAAGAAGTGTTAAATAAATTAAAACGCTCCAGGG
>NZ_JBFRSN010000225.1:0-2304 GCF_041473595.1 Vibrio sp. 10N.222.46.A1 | reverse complement strand
TGCTTAATGCTTAATGCTCAGAATTAAGAACAAACCTAAGAAGGACTCATATAGAGTCCTTCTTTTATTGGTGTCGATTAATAACCATGGCAAATCCATACTCCTCAGTTATTAACATGAAGTAAGTCGCAAAGGAGGGATTAAGAGGAGCCAAAACTGTCTAATAATCGAGCTTAGGGGTAATCTATTTGAACGGGTCTTATTTTCGCTTACCCTTTTGCTGCAGGTGACACATAATGAATAAAACAGATGCACCATACACCGACGACATCACATGCCCTTTATGCCAACATGACGAATATCTACTTTCAGAAAGTGGAGAGAAGTTCACTTGTGCTGCATGTGGTTTCCACACAACACAATTAAGCAAAGTAGTCAGCCTTCAATTAGGCTCTACCCCACCAAAGCTCCAGAGTGCGGTATACCACCACTTGAGCAGCGCTTGCCATTAATCCAAATCGATATTTCTTCCAAACTGTAAATATCCTGAGCCGCTAGCTCTGCTATGTCGGCTTCGGTATTATCACTCAATGAACCTTCAAACGTTGGTCGCAATCTAAAAGATTGAATACCCGCACGAACCCCTGCTTCAATGCCTTTCACCGTGTCATCAACATAAATACATTCGTTTGGTAAAAAGCCCATATTCATTGCGGTATACATGATCAGGTCGGGCTCAGGTTTCCAGCTATTGGCATCAAAAGCTGAAAATACTTTGCCTTTGAAGTCGTCGAGCATTCCTGTCATAGCCAATGAGGATTCAACTCGAGATTTAGGCGCATTGGAAGCGATACAAAACTCAATGTCTTGTTGCTTGAGGAATTCAATAAGCTCAATAGCACCATCCATCGGTTTTAAATGGCGTTGGAACAAGGCTTCTAATTCAGTGCGATAAATCGGCTCGAGTGTATCGATGGAGATAGATAGCCCTAAACGTGCTTGCGTATCCATTAAGATGTCAGCTAGCTTCCCACCTTGAAAGTGCACATAGCAGTCATTAACGCTTAACTTAGCCCCAAAGCCAGAAAACACATTCACTAAGGCTTGGCAACACAGCTTCTCGCTATCGATGAGTGTTCCATCACAATCGAAAATTACACATTTAGTTTGTTCTAACCGCATAGCTCTCTCACTCGCATTGAATTCAAGTTTTATCCTATAGTGTTCTTTCAATACGCGTGATGATTAAGGTAACACTTTACCTATCGCCCCTTATTTCTCTACGCGAAATATGCAGTGGATCACTTTATGCCTAACCATAAGCAACAGTACTCATTAAATTAATATACTTTGAGCGTCACCAATCACGACTTTATTTGCCAATAAACCGTTAATTCACGGCCAATTCTTCAATAACAATAGGTTTATCCGTTAATTCAATGCGACATTCCGCGGTGATGGTATCTGGATACGAATCACGAATAGCAACAAACTCGGGTAAGTGGCTCAGTAGTAACTGAGTAAGCTCAGGGTCGAACTGACAGCCGCATTCTCTCTCGAACAAATCGATAACCATCTCTAATGGCCACGGCTCTTTGTAACAACGGGCACTGAGTAGTGCATCAAACACATCCGCGACGGCCGTAATACGGGCAAACAAGTGAATTTCGTCACCCACTTTGCCATTAGGATATCCAGCCCCATCCCAACGTTCATGATGCTCGTTGGCAATGATAGCAGCCAGATTGGTAATATCACCGGCTCCACTCTTCAATAAGTTATAGCCTGCCGTTGTGTGAAGCTTCATCACTTCCCACTCTTGCTCGGTCAATTTACCTGGTTTATCCAAGATTGATTCTGGGACTGAAATTTTACCCACATCATGCATCGGACTAATGATCTCTATCATCTCGACCTCGCGATGGCTCAAGCCACGATACTTAGCAAGCAACGCAGACAACTTGGCGACACGCTTAACGTGATTTCCGGTTTCGCCAGAGCGAGTTTCAATCGCCTCTCCGAGAACATGAATCATATCTTTTTGAATATTCAGTGTTTGCTTCTGAAGTTTTAAGATTCGTTTGCTCTTTTTAGCCAGTTCTTTCTTTTGGCGTAGAGTGACAAATTGCATCAAAATAATCAGGCTCAAACCTGCAATGACCATCGACAAACCCAATAGCAACTGAAAGTTTTTACGAATAAAGGATGAAGGCTCATTAATGAATACAGCCTCATCAGGTAGCGCACTCTCACGGATACCGAACTTTTTCATCGCTGGATAATTGAAAACAAAACGTTTGTTATCACCTGGCGTTAAAGGTTCGCTGAAACCAAGAGGTAGGTACTTATCGAGCGCCTTAACCG
>NZ_JBFRSN010000224.1:0-883 GCF_041473595.1 Vibrio sp. 10N.222.46.A1 | reverse complement strand
GGTTTATACCCAGTTGTTCCCGCATAAATTGCATGAACGTAAAATATAAAAGCGATTAATGGTTCTTTGCTATACAATCGAGTGAGTATTACTTGGAGTAACAATATGTCTGGTTATCTGACTAAAATTAAAACTAAAATCCCTTATTCTGATAAAGAAGTAGACATAGATGTCAATGGGAAAACGCTAATATTAACTGGCGGGAATGGGTGCGGTAAGACTCAACTACTGAACTATCTTTACGAAAAACTAAATGACCGCATAGTCAAGAAAGACAACACAAGTTTGGAGCAACTAGAAAGAAGCAAAATATCTTACGAGGAAATTTTGGAGCGTGAGGGCCCCGCAAACCAGTCTTATGACTCTTGGGCTCGAGAATTAAAAAATATTGTTCAAAAAATAGAAGAAGCCAACCAACCACCTATAACGTTATCTGATCTGGAGGGGTTTGTTTTAAAACACAAAGATTTTCAAGCACTCCTTATTTCTTTCGAAGCCGGAAGAAAGTCAGACATTTTAAAACCGTCTTCAGTTAGATCATTGAGTAGTCTAAAAGAAAAAGACCTACATTCTGTAACAAGGCCACATCAAAGCCAGACTGCATCATCTCTATTTGAAGAGTTCCTCGTCACAAGTATTGCCAATCAAGCTTTCTCTGAATCCAAGAAGATCAACAATGACCCAGAAGAAGCTGAGCGCATTAATAAATGGTTTATAAAACTAGAGAGCGATTTACAGAGCCTCTTTGAAGATGAAGAGCTTAGACTAGTTTTCCAATCGGACTCGTTTTCTTTTGAGGTTCATCAGCCACACAAAGAACCCTATACATTTCAAAGCCTGTCATCTGGATTCTCTTCAATTATGGCTGTGTATGCTGATTTAA
>NZ_JBFRSN010000223.1:0-864 GCF_041473595.1 Vibrio sp. 10N.222.46.A1 | reverse complement strand
ATCATTAAATCTCCAACTTTGTGGCCTTTAAGGTCATTTGTCTCTTTTAGTCCATCTAAGTCGAAGTAAATGAGCTCAAACTCTGCAAGTTTGATCGCGTCAAACTTCTTGCGATTATACAAACCAGTAAGCTCGTCGCGTTTACCTTGGTCTTTGATCTTGCCAGTTAATTCAGTAATACCGTAAGCAATCAATAAAAATGCTATTTGTAGCAACCCGTCTTCCAAGAAGGTATCTATTAGTTCATTTTGGTCAGCCCACTCATCAAGATGTTTAAGCTCGGTTGATACGTCATAAAACAGGTTAAAAATGAGTAATAGAGCGCCGTAGCGAAGAGCTTTGTGGGGACGAATGGCGTGACGCGCAACATAATAGATGTACATAGTGATCACGAGGGTATTTGTTTCGAAAAACAAATCATAATTTGAATCAATATGAATAAATGAACTCAGGCCAAGCATCAACAGTGACGCTAACAGCATAAAAGTCACAACTAACAGGATAGGGTTTGCTTGCATATGTAATCGCACTTCGTATTGTTTGCTTAATCCTATATAAATTTTGAATAAAAATAAAGCGGCTTACGCCGCTTTATTTAACTTACTAGCAACAATTAAACTTTTGCTAACAAATTAGTTGTCTACTTTAAGTTTTTGAAAGTACTCGTCATAAATAACGCTCGCTTCGCCAACTTCGTCTTGCCAAACACCATTATCCATCACTGATTGTGGCGGGAAAACGTTCTTATCTTCAGAAAATTCTTTCGGAAGAAGAGGGTAAGCTGTTTTAACTGGTGTTGGGTAACCGATCTCTAGAGCAATTTTCGCTGCGTTTTCAGGGCGAAGAAGGAAGTCGATCATCTTA
>NZ_JBFRSN010000222.1:0-8741 GCF_041473595.1 Vibrio sp. 10N.222.46.A1 | reverse complement strand
AGGAAGTCGATCATCTTATGTGCCGCTTCAGTGTTCTTAGCACCTGCTGGAATCGCTAGGCTATCCATCCAGAAGATAGCGCCTTTCTCTGGCCAGATGATGTCAATCGTTGCGCCTTCTTGGCGTGCCATGTAAGCAGAGCCATTCCAAAGCATACCAAGAGACACTTCACCCGCTAGGTAAGGGTTTGCTGGGAAATCTGAGTTAAATACCAATACGTTTGGCATTAGCTTACGAAGTTCTTCGTACGCTTCTTTGATTTCTTCAGGATTAGTCGTGTTTGGAGAGTAACCCAGTTTAGACAGTGCGACATGGAAAACTTCACGAGAGTCATCCATCATCATCAGTTGACCTTCCCACTGTGTATCCCACAGATCGCCCCAGTTTTTAACTGAAGACTTGTCTAGCATATCTGAGTTGATACCAATACCCGTTGCGCCCCAGATGTATGGGATCGAGTAGTTGTTATTTGGGTCAAATGGCTTATCTAAGTAATTTGGATCCAAATCTGCAAAGTGGCTTAGCTTAGTTTTATCAAGCTCTTGAAGCATGCCTTCTTTACGCATCTTAGAAACGAAGTAAGTAGAAGGAACGACCAAGTCGTAACCCGTACCTTGAGTTTTTAACTTAGCGTACATGCTTTCGTTAGACTCATAAGTTGAGTAATAGACTTTAATGCCAGTCTCTTCGGTGAAGTCTTCTAGTACTTCATTTGGAATATATTCAGACCAGTTGTAAAAATACAGTTCTTGGTCAGCTGCGAAAGAGGGTGTAGAAAGTAAAGTAGCAGCACACAATGCGCCGGTATACAGTGTTTTTTTCATTACTGTTCCGTTCATTTGTTTGATTTGGAGCTGGGTATTGAACCCAAAGTAAATGGATTTCTAAAAATCGCGCTAAATTATAGCAGTGATATAACAAAATAGGCAGCCTAAGCTGCCTATTGATTGATATTCTTATTTTTAGTTTGTTGATTACCTAACTAGGCTTGTTAAGTAAACCAGTTACTTATTAGCCTCTTTTGACCGGAGCAATTAGATAACAAACTCGCTTACTGACCGGCTTTAAGCTTCATGAAGTAATCTTCGTACTTCACCGTCTTATCACCAACCGCAGCTTGCCATTCCACACGATCAAGGTCTTCTTGAGATGGGAACAGCGCAGGGCTGTCTTTAAACTTCTCGTTAGACGCTTTAACGGCTGTTAGGTAGCCTGTGTCACGAGAAATCTGCTCAGCAATCTCTGGGCGAAGTAGGAAGTCGATCATCTTATGAGCTGCTTCTACGTTTACCGCACCAGAGCTAATCGCAAAGTTATCAACCCAACCGATACCGCCTTCTTTAGGGAAAACCAGTTTGATTGGTAGACCTTCGTTTTGCGCTGCAGCAGCAGAACCGTTCCACAGCATACCAAGACCCACTTCACCAGACATGTATGGCGCACCAGGGTTATCTGAGTTAAATACTAGAACGTTCGGCATTAGCTTTTGTAGTTCAGCGTAAGCTTCGTCGATCTCTTTCTCGTTGGTTGTGTTACCAGAGTAACCTAGCTTACGCAGTGCGATGTGGAACACTTCACGCGTGTCGTCCATCATCATCAGTTGACCTTCAAGCTCTGGCTTCCATAGATCAGCCCAGCTTTGGAAGTCTTCCGGATCGTATATTTCAGTGTTAACAGCAAGACCTGTAATCGCAACTACGTGTGGAATAGAGTAGTCGTTGCTTGGGTCGTACGGCTTATCTAAGTAGTTAGTATCTAGGTTCTTGAAGTTGTACAGCTTAGTTTTATCGATTTTTTGTAGCATACCTTCGTCACGCATCTTAGAAACGAAGTAAGTCGACGGCACAACTAGGTCGTAGCCTTTGTTGTGTGTTTTTAGCTTTGCGTACAAGGTTTCATTCGACTCGTAAGTTGAGTAGATAACCTTGATTCCAGTTTCATCAGTGAACTGTTCTAGAATCTCACTATTGATGTAAGGTCCCCAGTTCATGAATACCAATTCTTTGTTATCTTTTGCAAATGATGATGCAGATAACATTGAAAGCGCACATGCACTACCAGCTAATAGAGTAGCCCATTTTTTCATTGACGTTAGCTCCAAACTAAACGTTGCCTAAAGGCAGTAGATAGAAAAACAGAATGGCAATTTACCATTCTGTTTATGAATAACACTTTTGTTAAACTTGAATCTTATCAAGTCCGTCTCAGCAAAGAGTAGGAGACTTACTTGATTTTCTCTCTCGCTAACAACTGAGAAATAATCACCAGTATTAACGACACCACTAACATCACTGTTGCTAGGGCGTTGACCTCTGGAGATATACCGACTTTAACCATCGAGTAAATCTTCAGTGGCAAGATTTCGTAAGTTGGACCTGTTACGAAAGAGCTGATGATCACATCGTCCAAAGACAGAGTGAAGCTCAATAACCACCCCGCAGCAACCGCTGGCTTAGCAAGAGGCAGGATGATCTGTTTTAGAATCGTCCACTCACTTGCACCTAAGTCTTTTGCTGCTTCTAGCATCTTCACATCAAAGCCATTCAAGCGACTGTAAACCGTTACCACAACGAACGGTAAACAGAAAGTAATGTGCGCTGCAAGTAGGGTAAAGAACCCAAGTTGTACACCCATAACCAAGAATAGCGCAAGAAGCGAAATCGCCATTACGATATCTGGTGACATCATCACGATGAACAACATGCCATTGACGATGCCTTTACCTTTAAATTGGTAACGGAATAGGGCAACGGCAGTCAGGCTTCCGACAATCGTTGCGGCAGTCGCTGAGAACACCGCTACGTTGATCGAATGCCACGCAGCCTGCATTAGGCTGTCGTTGTTAATCAGCGCGTCATACCATTTGGTGGTAAAGCCACCCCATTTCATGCCGAATTTATTGGCATTAAATGAGTTTGCAATCAATACGATAATAGGTAGGTATAGAAAAGCGTATACCAACGCCATAAAGCTGAACTTAACTGTGCGACCCATTAGTCTAGCTCCACTTTCTTATTCAATAACTTGCCTGCACGGTAGTAGGCATAAAGCATCACAGCCATTGCCACGGTCAGTGCAATACTCGTCGCAGCGCCAAACGGCCAGTCCCGAGCATTGAGTACTTGGCTCTTAATCACGTTACCAATCAGCAGGTTCTTTGCTCCGCCTAATAGGTCAGAGATGTAGAACATACCTAACGCGGGCAATAACACTAATAAACAACCGCCGACAATACCTGGCATAGTCAGTGGTAACACGACTTTCAATAGCGTTTGCAGTTTGTTCGCACCTAAATCTTTAGCCGCTTCTAGGTACGTATCGTCCAGTTTTTCAATCGCTGAATACAGCGGCAGAATCATGAATGGAAGTAGGATATACACCAAACCAATCATTACTGCGGTTTCTGAGTACATGATGCGTAGCGGCTTATCAATAATATCTAACGCTAACAAACCTTTGTTCAGAACCCCTTGAGTACCCAAAACCACTTTCAATCCGTAAGTACGAATCAGTGAGTTAGTCCAAAATGGTACAATCACGAGGAACAACATGATTGGACGCCACTTCGCTGGCATTTTTGCCACGATATAGGCGAACGGGTAACCAATAATTAAACAAAGCAGGGTAGCAACGATTGCCATATAGAAAGAGTGCATCAGCACTTTAAAATACAGCGGATCAGCCAAACGCACATAGTTATCGAGAGTAAAAGTCATCTCAATCAAGTTAGCTTCATCACGAGTTAAGAAGCTAGTACCGATGATCATGATGTTTGGAATCATCACGAACAGCACCAACCAACCTGTGATTAAAGCAACAATTGCGTTTTGTAAATTAAACTTCTTGCTCATCTTCTAATACCACTTCCCAGCTCTCAACCCAAGTTACTGCAACTTTTTGGCCCAGTGAGTGATCAACATCAGGGTCATCTTCGTTGAAGAATTCGCTAACCATGACACGCATACCCGACTCAAGTTCTACGACTGAATCTAATGTCATGCCTTTATAGGTTCGCTCGACAATGTGACCAACAATACCGCGTTGCTCAGATTCTTTGATTTCTTCGATACGAAGATCTTCAGGGCGAAGCAATACTTGCAGTTTTTGACCCGGTGTTACGTCTTTATCGTGATAGATAATGGACTCTTCACCTTCGATTGTCGCAACAATGCGCTTTTCATCTTGACGAGATTTAGCTGTCGCTTCGAATACGTTAATTTCACCAATGAAACGCGCTACGAATAGGTTCTTAGGCTCTTCGTAGATCTCTCTTGGTGTTCCGTCTTGTTCAATCACGCCATCACGCATAACAATAATGCGGTCGGACATAGAGAGTGCTTCTTCTTGGTCATGCGTTACAAAAATGAACGTGATACCAAGTTGGCGTTGCAGTTGTTTCAGCTCGATTTGCATCTGTTTACGTAGTTTGTAATCAAGAGCAGATAGAGATTCATCCAACAAGAGAACTTTAGGCTTATTAACGACAGCACGAGCGATTGCGATACGTTGCTGTTGGCCGCCAGATAGCTGGTGTGGCTTTCGTTGTGCCATTTGCTCTAAGCGCACCATTTTCAAAGCATCCATTACACGAGGTTCAATCTCGCTGCTTGGAACTTTCTGCATGCGTAAGCCAAATGCCACATTATCGAAAACGGTCATATGCGGGAATAGGGCATAGCTTTGGAAAACAGTGTTTACATGCCTTTGTTCAGCAGGAACTTGGGTTACGTTCTGTCCAGCTAATAGTATTTCACCACTATCCGCCGTTTCAAAACCCGCAATCATTCTTAGCACGGTTGTTTTACCACAACCTGATGGGCCTAAAATCGTGAGAAACTCACCATGATTTACGTTTAAATCCAGATTGCCGATGACTTCCTTACCATCGAAACTTTTACTGATGCCAGTTAGCTGTACTACTGGCTTCCCTACTGATTTTTTAGCGTTCAACGTCTGTTTTTCTCCACCTTGGTTCTATTTGAGACCTGTTGCTATACACCTCTAAGGCGCGCATCATAATCACCAAAAACGTGAATTCAAAGCATTTTTTATCTTTCGAAGACAAAAAAATTCGCAGGTAAAAGTAAACATCCTTTACCATACTGTTATTTGTTGGGTTCACACCCTAACAAGTGTCTAATTATTAACCATTAAGACGTAAAAGCAAGCCTTGTTACAGATTCATATTTTAGTTTGCATCCGACATATGGGTATAATGAAGGTAATTTTTTATCAATAAGTTAGGTGCCTTCGTTTAGTTGGCGCACCTAGGTATCAATATGAACAACGACATCGAAAAAGATTTTAATTTGGGCGGTAGTATCGACCGTGCACTTTCCGGCGATTATGAGCTCAAAGCAACGGCTGTATTCCAAGAGGCTTGGAAACATACGATAAGTCACTTTCTTTCGTTTTCCCCTGCGATTGTTGCGCTGATGTTCGTACAATTGGCTATCTTTTATATCGCACTAAAACTGCAACTTGGTGACCCAGCAGTGATCTTAGATGCGGTAATCGACCCTGAGGCCTTTACCCCCCAGATCGTTGAATCGATTTTCATTGCGAATTTTAGCTATGAAGTCGTCAGTGCACCTATCTATGCCGGCATCTGTTTAATGGCAATGAGCCATGCTGCAGGTCTTCAAACTAAAGTGCGCCACATAGGCAAAGGTTTACAGTTTACGATCCCCGTTATTCTAGTGACTTTGTTCAGCCTAATGCTTCAAGGCATCGCTGGTATGATTCTGCCATTTCTGTCTATCTACTTCTCACTTGCGTTCAGCAACTCAATTCTGCTGATTTGTGATAAAAAAGTGCCACCGATGCAATCGCTGTTACTTTCTCTAAGAGCAGTAAATAAGAAGATCTTCGTAGTCGCGTCTATATACCTAATGGTTATGCTGATGTTCATCGTTGCTGCGATGATGTACGGCATTGGCTTGATCTTCGTTCTTCCATTCTTCTTCCACGTGAAAGGTATCGTTTACCGTGAAATGTTTGGCATCAAGCTGAAGATAATTGCATCAGACCGCCCAATGAGCGATGACGATAGCGATGGCGGTAACAATAACGGCAACAACAGTAGCCATGGTAACAAGAACAAAAACCCGCAGGTCTTCGATGCGTAATAACGACAAAGGCAGCGCGAGTAAATCTCTTGCGCTCAAGGTAACAACACTAGCAATCGTGGGTTCTATCTCACTGATTGGCCCATACCTTTACCAAGAAGAAGAACGCCGACGTACGACAGAACAGAGCTCTACTTCAGCAGACCAATTTGATGACTTGACTGTTGCTTCAAGCGCACCAAATTTTGCGGCTATTAAGGGTGTAAACGAGAAAAAAGACGCGTTTTTCTCGTTCCTACGACCAAGCATCAAGATTGAAAACAAACGTATCACCAAAGAACGTGCGTTTTTAACTAAGCTCTCTGAATCTGGTTTAAGTAATATTGATTCTGAAGACATTTCTTATGCGAAAAGGTTAGGGAAGTTGTACAGCTTACCGGTACCTAGCACAGGTATAGAACAGACATGGTTGGCGGAATTGCTTAACCGAGTCAACGTACTGCCAGAGGCGCTGGTACTGACACAGGCTGCTAATGAATCAGCTTGGGGGACATCACGTTTCGCCACCAAAGCAAACAACTATTTCGGACATTGGTGTTACAGCAAAGGTTGTGGCCTTGTTCCGCTACAACGTAACGAAGGCAGCTCGCATGAAGTAGCAACATTTTCTTCAAGCCAAGAATCCGTACACCGTTACTTCATGAACCTTAATCGTAACCGTGCCTATGCAGATTTAAGAGCCATTCGTGCGCAACTGGCAGCGAATGGTAATGATCTGTTAACCAAAGAAACGGCGACCGAATTGACCAATGGCTTGTTAAAATATTCTGAGCGAGGTTCAGACTATGTGACTGATTTACAAGCTATGATCCGTCACAACAAGGTATACTGGGAAAAGTAACTCATTTGGATATCCGTTTGATTGACTTCTTTAGTCAATTTGACACCAAGCAATATCGCAAAAGAGCAGCTCATTGGCTGCTCTTTCTATTTATAAACGCTCAACTTCAACAAGATTATAATAATGAAAAAGACAGCACTCGCTTTATTAGCCATTTTAAGTTTTGGGGTTTCTCTTCCAGCTTCGGCGCAAGAATACATGTTCACGTATTCTAAACTCTATACTCAGCTGAAAAACAACACCAAAGAAGGGCACGATGATGTCAAAGTTGCGGTGTTCTTTGTTGACCAACAAGCACAGAAAACCTGTCACATCAGCAAAGCTTGGATGGAGAAAGAAGAGCACTACGAAGAGCTAAAAGTGTCTCCTGCGAATGAGCTGCTTCTACCTGTAGATCAAAACCTGCGCTCAGCAAATCCTCTTATCTTTGTACAAACCCAAGAACAAGAGTGCGCGTATTCGCTCGTTGTCATGACACAGGAACCTTTAGCTGAAACTGTTGAAGTTGCACAGCTAGAAAGCCTGTTACCGCAGATGCAAGCGATGCTAGAAGACGTCAGCGGCATGTTCTCTAGCTGGTTCACACCTGATATCCAAGGGTTAACGTTGGAGTTCAATGACAAGCTTGAAGGCAACATTGCTCTATCTAACGGTAAACAGATCCCAATTAAAGAAGGGCGTGCTAAATTCACCTTAGAAGAGCTGAATGGAAGTGACAGCATCACTTTACCAGAGCCAACGGTTCGCGTATTACCGTACATTCCCGCGCAATAAGTCTAGCTAGAAGCACTCCCTACGCTTTGAGGAAGTAGTTCTTAAGCAGCCTGATCTTTTAGAGAAGGCTGCTTTTCTTTGTCTACTATGCAAACCTCGAATTTGTTAAGACGCGTTTATCTAACCGTTTAGAGAGCTTAAAGCACAAAAGAAGCGGAATCTTTCCAATACTCAGCTTGTTAATCCTGCCGTTACTATTTCAACATCAAATAAAAATCCGTATAATCCACGCCCTAAAACAGTCCCACTAGCAATCTACAGTCGGTAATACGACGGTGTGAGAGTCGCAATGAACCAAAACGAAAATAAAAAAGAAACACTTGAATTCAACAAGCTTCAGAAACGCCTGAGACGAAATGTTGGAAATGCCATCGTTGACTACAACATGATCGAAGAGAATGACGTAGTAATGGCATGCATTAGTGGCGGTAAAGATTCATTTGCGATGCTAGATATTTTGCTACGTTTACGTGAAGCTGCACCTATCAAATTCGATGTTGTTGCCGTAAACCTAGACCAAAAACAACCTGGCTTTCCTGAGCACATTCTTCCTGAATACTTCGAAACTCTGAACATTCCTTACTACATCGTAGATAAAGATACGTACTCCGTAGTTAAAGAGAAAGTGCCAGAGGGTAAAACAACTTGTGGTCTATGTTCTCGTCTTCGTCGTGGTACTTTGTACTCGTTTGCAGAGAAAATTGGGGCGACTAAGATTGCTCTTGGCCACCACCTAGACGATATTGTTGAGACGATGTTCCTGAACATGTTCCACGGTGCACGCTTGAAAGCAATGCCGCCAAAATTGCGTTCTGATGATGGCCGTAACGTTGTTATTCGTCCACTGACTTATTGTCGTGAAACGGACTTAATCCAATACGCAGAGCACCTAGATTTCCCAATCATTCCTTGTAACCTGTGTGGCTCTCAAGAGAACCTACAGCGCCAGAACATTAAAGCAATGTTGATTGATTGGGATAAGAAAACGCCAGGTCGTG
>NZ_JBFRSN010000221.1:0-7055 GCF_041473595.1 Vibrio sp. 10N.222.46.A1 | reverse complement strand
GCCGAACCTATCGAAAGCAGAGCAAAACGAACACATCCCTCAAGCACTCAACCTGCAAGCGATTGGCGGTATCAGCTTTTCAAAAGGCTGTTACACAGGTCAAGAAACAGTTGCTCGTGCTAAATACCGTGGCATGAACAAGCGTGAAATGCGCATTGTTTCAGGAACGAGTTCAGATATATTGTCTCTAGAGAATACGATTGAACTAGAGCGCAGCGTAGGTGAGAACTGGCGCGGTGCAGGCCGACTATTAAACGTCTATCAATTTGCTGATAATCAGGCGATTGGTTTGATGGTGTTGCCAAACAACCTTGATGACGATGTTCAGCTTCGATTGACTGCGCAACCTGAGCAAATATGGAACATTCTGCCACTGCCTTACAGCCTTGACGAAGAGTAGCCACGTGGAAACACTGATTACACAATGGTTAGATCAACAGCAGGTGGACTATCGCCTGTTGGTGCAAAGCAAGCCAACCACCAGCATCGAAGAGACAGCGCAAGAACGAGGTATTAATGCCTCTCAAATGGTCAAGTGCATCCTGCTTAAGGATATGGGAAACCAGTATGCGTTGGCCTGTACTCCTGGCGATCGCTCTATCGATCCAAAGAAAGTACGCTCGGTACTGAATTGCCGTCGAATGACCTGCGTATCACTCGCTGATGTTGAAGCCATCACCGGCTTTAAAGCTGGATGTGTTGGGCCTATTGCTCTAAAGAGATACATGCCGATCATTTTTGATCCTTCCATTCAGAGCAACTCGACCGTTACCATTAGCTCGGGTGATCGAATGGCTGGCGTTGCGTTGGATCCCAATGATCTCATAGCACTATGTGCACCGATCGTCGCTGACATCAGTCGATGAACGTTTCGAACAGATCATGCTTCGCAAACTTCATTTTAATATTTCATTGAGTACATTTTTAGTGTGAACTTCGTCATAAGAAAAACACACCCACCTTAAATAGTTACTCAAAATAAAAGCATAAGTAGTCACAAGGTTGAATTTGCGTTATTGTTATTTTACTGACTAGCCTTTAAGCAAATCAGTACAAGTGAATCCACTGAGTAACATCAGTATCCACTTTTGTGTAATGCATCTGTGACTATTCGCCCGTTTTAGACGGGCTTTTTTTTGTTCAAAATTTACAATTTGATTACACAAACAAAAAAATTCCGCCTATTCTTATACTTGTAACATTAGCACTGCTTAATACCGGACAGGAAAGTTCGTAGCAGTTCACTACTCAGTACTATTTTGGGGAGGAGCTCACGTAAAAATAGATATTTACTGAAGAAAGTGCTTAGAACAGCACAAATATCTAATTAACGTCAACTCTACTGCATATTACTCCATGCTTATCACAATAATTATCTCGGAGTTTTTCTATAATATGCAGGCTAGGTAAATATAAGGATAATTAAAAATGAGACTGTTTAAGCGCTATACACCGAGTATGATTGCTAAACATGTAAGTCGACTTTTCAAAGGACGAATCTACATTTACGGCGTAGGTAAATTTGAGTTTGATAACGGTAAACTCGTACTACCAGACCGAGCAGAGAAGCGTCACTTCCAAACCGTAAAAGAAATAAATAGTGAAATCATGAAACTGCGCTGCGCGTACGCATGATCTGATAGTCTAAAGAATTAAAAACAAAAAGGGTTGGCATTATGCCAACCCTTTTTTCGTGTTCGTGATGTCGTTAATTGCTATCAACTTTAGCTACTGACCATCAACAGCAATCCATCTCACGCGACTATCGGTGTACTACGGGGCGCTTAGCTAAATCCGGAAGGTTGCCCGACAACCCCAGCGCTCGCTTCATTATCTCATCTTTCGCACCCGGTAATTGACCAGCAAGCTTCATACCGATACCACGAATTAGCTTCTTAGCCGGATTATCGCCTTCAAACAGATCTTTAAAGCCCTGCATTGAAGCAATCATTTTCGCCGCCTCAGCTTTTCTCCAGCGCTCATAGCCACGAAGGTTGCGCTTGGTACCAATATCCTCACCAGAAGCCCATAGCGTTAACAGCTCTTGCGCTAAGCTTGCTGCGTCTAATAGACCAAGGTTCACACCTTGCCCTGCTAATGGGTGAATAGTATGAGCAGCATCACCCACCAAAGCGACACGCTCTACAGCAAAGTCACGTGCATAACGCATGCGCAGTGGGAAGGCAAAACGGTCACCAACCACTTCGCATAATCCAAGCTTTGAGTCGAACTCTGCCGTTAGCTGCTTATTAAAATCAGCATCCGACATTGATACAAGCTTCTCGGCACGATTAGGCTCCGTAGACCAAACTATCGAGCTCATTTTGCTTGGCTGCATTGGCAGGAACGCCAACGGCCCTTGCGGTGTGAATATTTGACGAGCAACGCTATGGTGCGGCTCTGAGGTTTTGATGTTCGCGACAATCGCACTGTGGCCGTAATCCCAATGAGTTAATGGGATATCTTGTTGCTTGCGAACCCAAGAGTTTGCACCGTCAGCTCCAACAACTAACTTTGCTGTCAGCGCTTGGCCGTTGTCTAACGTTAGCCATGCTTCGCTCTCACCAATCGCCATCGTTTTACACGTTGCAGGCATGTATAGGCTGACATTATCTTGCTTCTTAACCTGATCAAGCAGCGCTAATTGGATTACGCGGTTTTCTACAATATGGCCTAGGTTAGGCTGTGCTAAGCGTGTTGAGTCAAACTCAATGCGAGCAAAGCTGTCTTGTTCCCACACTTCCATCGCTTGGTAGGGCGCAGCACGTCTTTGTTCGATACCTTGCCATGCGCCTAGATTGCGAAGAATCACTTCACTCGAGCGGCTCAATGCCGACACACGCACATCAGGCAATTCGCTAAGCCCTTCGCTAGGCGCTCTGCCTTCAATGACCGCAATTCTTAGATCGCTGTCTTTCAGTGCAGCCGCAAGCGCTAGGCCAACCATGCCACCGCCAACAATCGCGATATCAACACTTTGCATCATTATTTATTACCTTATCTTTCTACTAGGCCAAGCGTATGACGCAAAAGTGGACCTTTAAGTGGTGGAAGGTTATCAATTACGGCTAACCCAAGGTTTCGCCCAATACGAGCGGTCAAAAAATCGTTTGAGAACAGATGAACTAGGCTTGAAGTCAACGTAATCGTCGTGTCTCTGTCTTGTTCTCTACGCTTTCTAAAGTTAACAAGACCAGTGTAACGCCCAACATCATCCAGTTGGTTACATAACTCTTCAGCCAAAGAAGCCACATCACGAATGCCAAGATTAAAACCTTGCCCCGCAATAGGGTGAAGTGTTTGAGCAGCATTGCCAACAATGGCAAATCGATGAGAGATATTTTGCTGTCGGTGGCGAAGAATCAGTGGGTAGCTCGCACGCTTGCCGACTTTCTCTAGTCGGCCAAGTCGCCAACCGAAGTCATTCTGTAACTGCTCAAGAAATTCGTTGTCGTTTAAGGCCACCACTTTTTGTGCTTGTTCCGGTGACAAACACCAAACTAGCGATAAACGGTTGTCGCTCATCGGTAACAGAGCAACTGGCCCATGATGAGTAAAACGCTCAAAGGCTCGACCTTGATGGGGCTCACTAGCAACGATATTGGCAATCACAGCGACTTGTTCAAAGTCATGCTCACTCAATGAGATATTGAGTTGCTGACAACAGGTTGAGATTGCACCGTCAGCAGCAACCAATAACTTAGTCGTGACGGTTTGCCCACTTGTCAGCTCAATCGTCGTTAACGATTCATCACGTTCAACGGTTCTAACAGACTCAGGGCAAAGCATCGTAATTGCAGCTTCTGATTCTAATTTCTGCTGATAGATCCGCCCAACATCCGCTAACTCCACCACGTAGCCGAGCGCATCAACAGCAAGATCTTCACTGTAGATGTCTGTCATCCCAGCATGACCTCGATCTGATACATGGATATCTTTAATTGGGGTCGCTACCGGAGCGATAGATTGCCAAAGGCGCAAAGAATCAAGGATCTGCACCGTGCCATAAGACAGAGCGATCGAACGAGAATCAAAGCCTGGGTGAGCTTGATGATCAACCTGATAAGGCTCTACTACCGCAATCGATAGAGAACCTTGACTGAGGTGATTCAGAGCAAGGGCTAAGGTCGCCCCCGCCATTGCGCCACCAGCAATTACAACATCATACTGAGCCATTATAACCTCAAACCGACAAGCGGATTAATGAATGGTTGGAGCCGCATCTTCAGATGGGCGAGCACCGAATTCAGCATGAATCGTTAGTGCACACGCTTTTACGTGTTCAATAACGTGCTCTAGAAGCTGCGCTTGCTCTTCCATATCATCGTCTTCGTCAATGCCTAGCTTTGCCATCTCTTCAAGATCAGCTAATGCTTCTTTGGTACCGTCAGACGCTTTATTCAATTGAGCGCCAACCAAGCCTAAACCAGAAATAAAGTGGTTGATCCAATCTGACACACCATCAGCCAAATCAAACAAGCTTGCGCTTGCGTCTTCATCAGGCAGCAACATAGACAGTTCCATGCCTGAACCTGTGATTTCGCTGGTCGTCACCTTTAATGTAGCTTCCGCTAACGTTAATGCGCGATCTGGCCACCCCATGCCTTCATTGGTGTAATCAAAGATAAGTGGTTGCCAGCTTTTATCTGCTAGGTTTAAGCCTCCGCTCAACATACCCGTTAATAAACCATGCATCTCAGCAGGGTTTACGGCTAGGCTTGCCGATTGAAGTTCAGTCGCAACCGTTAGGTAGTCAGGTAAAGTAGTTTCGCTCATCAGATAGCTCGCTCAGTTATTCTTTATATCGATAGTATAATCGTACCACTTCACCCCAATTCTGGTAAGCGTCGATCCTGAGCAATTGAAGGACGACTGACTACCAATTGTTCAATTTGCTGAATTACTGTGTGCTCAAGCTCTCATTTACAAACAGTCACTCTGAAAAGCTTGAATCTTAATAGCGGTTTACCTATAGTTTCTCCCTCAGAGGAGATTGCTTCCTCATCGGTACTTGCACTTTTTCTTTCTCAAAAAATGATAAAGAGCAACAGCCTTAAATAGTGCGTTAAAGAGTTCATCCATCATGAGTAATCAAGCGGTAGACGTTGAAATATTAGGAAAACTGACTCGAGTGAATTGTCCCCCAGGGCAAGAAGAGTCATTGATTGCAGCGGCGGCCGATCTTGATAATCGATTGAAAGAGATGGCTGAACGTACTAAGGTAACCAATGAAGTGAAGCTGCTAACGATCGCAGCTCTGAACATTTGCTATGAATTACAAACCAAGAAGTTTGAAGCAAATGATGAACAAAACGCACTGACCGAGCGAATGGAACAGCTCACGACATCACTTTCAGATGTCCTCAGTAAAGTTAAGCACGGACAGCAATAGCGTACACAAAATTTACCCTGGAGTGTTTGTCAGAGGATTCACGTCCCCGAGCCGATAAGCAATCCCTAAGGGTTAGTACTTGAGTGCTATTGAGCATGCTCGGTCCGCCGAGAAGCCTACGGTAATCATTGCTGATCCGCCTTGAACTCGCTGGTTCAAGGGCCATCTATTCTCAACGGCACTTTGGGGTATCCCTTCTTATGAAGACGCTCACACGCAGCGAATTTCGCAAACAGATCCGTATCAAACGCAATGCCTTATCTGGCGACCAACAAACTCAATCCGGTATAGACTTAGTTAAGCAGTGCTCTCAGCTTGATGAGATTCAGTCAGCTCAACATATCGCCCTCTATATTTCCATTGATGGCGAACTCGATACCCAGCCTTTAATTGAATGGTTATGGGCGCAAGGCAAGCAAACTTATTTACCAGTATTACACCCCTTCTCTACCGGACATCTGCTGTTTCTACATTACTCTCCAACCACACCCACTGTTTTGAATAAGTACGGCATTGTCGAACCTCAGCTCAATCAAATGCTGGTTAAACCTTGTCAGCAACTCGATCTCATTCTGACTCCCCTTGTAGGCTTTGACTCTCAAGGGCATCGCTTAGGCATGGGCGGCGGATATTACGATCGCACCTTGGCTCGATGGTTCGAGACGGGTGAAGGCGCAACGCCAATTGGTTTGGCTCATGATTGCCAGCATGTCGATCGTTTACCAATTGAAGGTTGGGACATTCCGTTACCTAAAATCGTGACTCCGAGTAAAACTTGGCAATGGGAAAACAACCATTAAAGCGCTATAATCGCGCCGCAAACGTTAACCTCGATATCCAAACGTTACCCCAATATCTAAACGTTAACTTCATCATTACGCAAACGATCAATTCAAAGCGCAAGACCTTATTCAGGAGAATGGCATGACTCAAGATGAAATGAAAAAAGCAGCGGGCTGGGCAGCACTTCAATATGTTGAAGAAGGCAGCATTGTAGGTGTAGGTACTGGCTCAACAGTAAATCACTTCATCGACGCACTTGGCACAATGAAAGACAAAATCAAGGGTGCGGTTTCAAGCTCTGTAGCCTCTACTGAAAAACTAGAAGCGCTAGAAATCAAAGTATTCGAATGCAACGACGTATTCAAGCTAGACATCTATGTTGATGGCGCTGACGAGATTAACGGTTCTCGCGATATGATCAAAGGCGGCGGCGCTGCTTTGACTCGTGAAAAAATCGTAGCAGCTATCTCTGATAAGTTTATTTGTATCGTTGATGGTACCAAAGCAGTTGATGTGTTGGGTAAATTCCCACTGCCTGTTGAAGTTATCCCAATGGCGCGTTCATACGTAGCACGTGAACTCGTAAAACTTGGTGGTGACCCAGTTTACCGCGAAGGCTGCACAACCGATAACGGCAACGTGATCCTAGATGTGTACGGCATGGCGATCGAAAACCCAAAACAGCTAGAAGATATCATCAATGGTATCGCTGGCGTGGTAACGGTTGGTCTGTTCGCTCACCGTGGTGCTGATGTAGTTATCACTGGCACGCCTGAAGGTGCAAAAATCGAAGAATAAATAATAGAAGATTGAGTTTTTCTGTTACTTCATTACAGACGGTGCCCTAGGGCGCCGTTTTTTTTGCTTTATTGCTGTAAAA
>NZ_JBFRSN010000220.1:0-4244 GCF_041473595.1 Vibrio sp. 10N.222.46.A1 | reverse complement strand
TATATTTGCGACAGAACCCTCTTCGTTTATCCAAATATCGATTCGTCCTCGGTTCATCAATGATTGGTTGTATTCAGGCCAGTTCGTCAGTTTATAGGTTTGCTTTGGAATGTGGTGGCGCTTTGAATTGTTAAACTTGTTTGGCATGGATAAGTAAGCCTCGAGGCGAAAACTGCATTATATCAGTAGAGGCCTCGTGATTATTGTGCTGCTCCGAAATACGAGCGATGCAACAACGCCCCTGCTAACCTAGAAGGTGAATTAGGTTTTCAGTGGCTTAAGGTTTGCGTTAATGCAGTGAATGACATCAAAAAACAAAAACAAGAGAATCCGTCATGAGTTTTTCATATGAACAAAGAATTAAGCACTTACATGAGCTTTCTCAATTGCCTAGACAATCGTTGTGCTTTCAGCTTTTAACGATCATGAATCTTTGTTATCACAACTTGGATAATGGCAAGGTCGAACGATTGAAATCAGATGATGAAACCTTTTTCTATGAGGCTAATTCACTGAAAGAGCAACTACTCGATGTGCCGAGTCTTAGTAACTCTCATAAGGTGCTCTATTTCCTACTCGATGCGGGTTTTATTGAGCGACGAGTGTTAGATAAAGATGGCCAAGTCGTTATTGGTGATAGCTACCAAAGAAACACGGCCAAAATCTATTGGCGTATATCCGACAAAGGGTTAAGTGTTTTCGGTTAATTAAAAACTCAAGGAATTAAGTCATGGGGCTGTTGCAATTAATCAGAGAATGCAGATCTACTCAGTCATGGGCGTAACCATTACTGGTAAATCACCTCAACATTGAAGAGACGATTCATGAAGGCGGATCTCTCCCGAATAAGCGTTTTACGCTCATCATGACGTAACCAGAAAAGACAAAACTTGTTGAAGAGACGCCGACTCAGGATAGAGACGTTGTTTATCTCGATAGAGCGCACATTGATTATTGCTTCGATGATGATAATCGCCAAGTTGCATCAATCTCGTTGTTCATACATACCAATGAATTGGGCAAGTTTACTCACTGCTTAACAGAGCAACGTTACTTCAAATTCGAGCAGTATCAAGTCAGCGAAGAATTAAGAAATTATCATTACCAACTTCATCCTATTCGCTCACCTGATTGAAGAGCCAGCGCGAGCAGTAAACTTACGCTAGCTGGAGGTTTGATTTTTGGGTACTGATTAAGTGCCGTTACGTTAAATAAGACGACGTGATTTCTTGTGTAATGAAGGGGCATATTTAATGAACTAACGATAAATTGTCGAACCATACCAACGAAGGCACCAAAGAATGATTTCAGGGGCAAAGTGTTTCCATTTGAATGCGGGATTGGCCATTGAGTCACTAGATTAGAAAAGACAGAACTGAATTCTGAGTCTTGGCTGATTTTTTTGCAACAACCCCTATTTGTCACGTCCCATCCTTTTTGTGACAAACGAATAGAAAACTGATCATTTTTGGGAACACGCGACGAAATCGAGGTGAAAACGCATCACAAACAATGAGTAGTTAGGGGCTTCAAGTTAGCGATAGAAAGAGGAACGACGAAAAACCCGACCGCTTACGGTCACGCCCTTACGGAAAACTTATTCCTTTATTGTCTATCGACAATTGCACTGTGCATGTTGTTTAAATCCAATAAGGTTTATATGCATATTCGGATTGTGTTGCTTTTTGCAATGCAATTTAAGAATCAACAACATAACAAATCTATCATGATGCATGTTTGTTAGCGCTTTTTTCTGTGGTTCGAATCTTGCTTTATAATAAATCTATTGCACTCTTTACGGTGACTTATGAATAAAATCTCAACGAAGCTACTCTTAATTCCGATGTTATTTTCTCTTTCTCTTTTTGCTGTTCATGCGTTAAATGGTAACGTTTCTCAAATAATCATGGAACGATTCCAATCGGTATACTTAGACCGTGTTATTCCATTATCAAACTTGAAAAAAATCTCAGACTTGTACGCCGTTAACTTGATTGATGCCGCCAATAAACAACACGTAGGGTTAATTACTAAGGACCAATTTTACACAGGTGCATCAGAATCCATTAATGAAGCAAAATCAATTTGGCAAGAATATCTAAAAACTGCATTAACGGACAAAGAAGCAAAATTGGCCCAAAGGTTAGAGAAACAAATTTCAACGGTTGAATCTCAGGTTCCACTTTTGCTGAAACAACATAAAAGCAACGCCGTTGATGACTATATGATGATAGAAACATTATATAAGCTAGTTGATGCTATGGGAGAGGATTTAGGATTGTTAATTGATCTACAACTTGATGTTTCTAAGCAAGAGTTCACATTATCAAATTCTGAGTTGAGAAAGTCTACGTTGTGGGGCTGGACTATTGTTTTACTCACTTCATTGCTCGTGTCTATCCTTTCATTCTGGTTTGCTAAAAGAGAAGTTAGAAATTTACCCATGATTGTTGAATGGTTAAAGGCGCTTTCGGAAGGTAAAGTTCACAACAAAACGTTGCCATTGAGCAGAAATGAGCTTGATAGTATCTCTGAGTCTGTAACAATTTTATCTGAACGGCTATCAGGTGTCGTACTAGAAAGCCAAAACGTAATGAGTACAATTAAAGTTAAACAAGACCATTCGTTGGTTCTTGTTGATCAGAATCGAAAAAATTCATTAAGTGAACTTTCATCTGTTGAACAAGTGGCAACAGCATCCACTGAAATGGCGTCCACAGCAAATGATGTTGCTACAAATGCAATGAAAGCAGAGGAAGCCGCTATGGAAGCAAATAGCGTGATTGAATCCAGTCAATCCATCCTCATGAATTCAACACAAACAACAGAAAAAATAAGTAATTCTATTTTAGAAGCAAAAAATTTAGTTAATCATCTTCGAGAACATTCGGAGACCATTAGTTCTGTAGTTGATGTTATCAACAGTATCTCAGAGCAAACCAATCTATTGGCCTTAAATGCTGCAATTGAAGCGGCTCGTGCAGGAGAACAAGGGAGAGGGTTTGCTGTTGTGGCTGATGAAGTCAGAGCATTGGCTGCCAAAACACAACAATCAACAGTTGATATTCAAACCATTATCACCCAACTTCAAGAGAAGTCTAAGCAAGCTGATGATTCCATGAGTAGAAACGTTGAATTAATGAATCTAACCAAAGAGGCTACGAATGAGTTGACGGAATCATTCGCGATAATATCAGAGAAAGTTACGGGTATTTCTGAAGTAAATGCTGTCGTAGCAACGGCTTCCGAAGAGCAAAGTGCCGTTACTCAAGATATTTCAAAGCAACTCGAAGATATTAATTCGCTGGTTCAACAGAATATAAAAGGAATAGAAGAAAGTACAAATTCCAATCAAGAAGTTGGTGCTTTAGCTGAAAAATTACAGTCAGAATTATCTTTTTTTGAGGTGAAAAAAATTAATGATTGAGGTTGCATTATTGAATTCACTCGCAAGTTCTTAGTGTTGGTATTGAGCGACAATTACCTTGGCCGTCGCATTGACTCAATAATCTACTTATCTGAAAACACTTACCCCTTTGGGAAATATGTGCCAATAAATTTTTGCGGTGTTTCTTTGGTGGGCTTGTTGCAACTAATCAGATAATGCAGATCTACCCAGTCATGGGCGTAACCATTACTGGTAAACCACCTCAACATTGAAGAGACGATTCATGAAGGCGGATCTCTCCCGAACAAGCGTTTTACGCTCATCATGACGTAACCAGAAATCAAACTGGCCTTTGTTCAACATTCGCAGTGATTCGCCCCCCTCGATGGTTGACCAGGCTCGCTTTCGTATTTTAAAACCGCCTGTGCTGACAACGAGCTTCTTGATGGAGCGTGATCGGACTCGATACCATTATTGAGATACTTCACTTGCCGTTGCTCGACATCCGCTCGCAGCCGTCCCTCCTTCTTCAGGCGCAAGATAGCATGAGCAGACGAGGAATGCTTGTCTGTGTTCAAGGTCTTAGGCTGAGTGTCTACATCATAATATCTTAAGCACCGTTTCAAGAACTGATAAGCCGCGTTTTTATTCCGTTTTTGGGATAAATAGAAGTCCAGTGTTTCGCCTTGCTTGTTGATAACTCGATACAGATAATGCCATTTCCCTTTGACCTTGACGTAGGTTTCATCGAGCTGCCACGAAGAGTCTGTTCGGATGAACTGATGGCGGCGTAATTTCTTGAGTAATGTAGGGGCATATTCAATGAACCAACGATAAAGGTTCTGTCGCAAATATA
>NZ_JBFRSN010000219.1:0-4295 GCF_041473595.1 Vibrio sp. 10N.222.46.A1 | reverse complement strand
TTTACCTGAAGACATCAGTGCGATTAACGCTGGTTTGAAACGCTAGTCGAAAAAGCTGGTTAAAGCGCTCGCTCGAAATCATGGCGTCAACGCCGAATAGAAAATAGATCAAATGTGATGGCACCTGAGGTTGAAGCTCAGATTGAATCAAGGATGCGGTCACTCAATGTATCGACGTATTTGTAGAGAACACACGATGAAAAAAACAATAACGTTATTAACCGCAAGTATCTTACTTGCAGGCTGTGGTGGTAATTCACAACCTACGGAGCAAACCGCTGCTCCAGTGCCTAGTACACCTGTAACGGTGGTACTTGCCGAGGAAATGGCGCATTCGCCAATCCAATACCATGTAGGAAGAATGGAGGCGGTTGAGTCTGCTCAACTGACACCAAGAACCAGTGGTTTCTTGTTAAATAAACTCTTTGATGACGGTGCCTTTGTCGAAGCGGGCGCTGTGCTTTTTGAAATTGACCCAACGTCATACCAAGCGGCATTTGATGCGGCAAAAGCAACCTTATCTGAAGCGCAATCGGCAATGAGCTTGACTCAGCTAAACCATGAAAGAACCACTCAGATGTTGAAGTCGGGCGGTATTTCACAGTCGCAGCTTGATTTGAGTATTGCGGAGCTAGAGATGGCGAGATCTCGAGTGGTATCTGCGCGAGCAAACGTAAGAGTTCAGCAAGACAACTTAGACCAAACCCAAGTTAAAGCACCGTATTCAGGTCAGTTAGGGAAAAGTAACTTCTCTATCGGTGACATGGTAGGCCCTAACTTTGGCCCATTGATTGACCTGATCAAGATGGATCCGATCGATGCCACTTTCTCGATTAAAGAAAGCGAACTGAGTCAATATCAGCTTCAAGGTAAGCAAGCAACATCAGTATTGCTTGAGCGTGATGGTCAATTGACGGACTACCAAGGCAACATCGCTTTTGTTGATAACAAAGTGAATGCAGCCAGCGGTACGGTGACGATTTCTGCCTCTTTTGATAACAGCGAAGCGGGTCTGCTGCCAAATCAATTTGTTCGTGTTGGTCTAACGAGTGCAGAACCGTTAAGCGGCGTGCAAATTCCTCATAAAGCGATCCATCAAGATCAGCTCGCTCAATATGTACTTACCATCGAAGAAGGCAACGCGGTACGTCGTGATGTCGTTGTAGGTGATCGAATTGGACAAGATGTTTTCGTCGCAAATGGCTTGGACGCCGGTGAACCAGTGATTGTTGGCGGACTGCAACGTATTCGTCCTGGTGCTCCTGTTTCAGTTGCGGAGTAATAGATTATGATCAGTAAATTTTTTATCGACCGACCGAAATTTGCGTTTGTTATCTCGATCTTCCTGACCTTGATTGGTTTGATTGCGATTAAAACCATGCCGATTTCAGAGTACCCAAGCGTGACGCCTCCGCAAGTTCGTGTCGTCGCGTTCATGCCGGGTGCCAGTGCTGAAACCGTAAAAGAGGTGATTGGTAATCCAATTGAAGAGGAAGTGAACGGTGTAGATGGCATGGTTTACATGCAGTCGCGTTCAACCAACGATGGCCGTTACTTCTTAAACATTACCTTTGATAACAGCGTTGATGCGGATATGGCGATGGTTAACGTATCTAACCGCGTCGCCGTTGCTGAAAACATGCTGCCGTTTGAAGTTCGTGCTCGTGGTGTGCGTATTCGTAAAGCCGCGCCGGATGACTTGCTCGCGATTGCTTTCTACTCTGAAGATCAATCGATGTCAGAGCTAGAGCTTAACAGCTGGGTCGAAGCAAACTTCATGGAGCGTATCGCTCGTATCTCTGGCTTAGCAAGCAGCGATTTGATTGGTGCGACCTATGGTATGCGCGTGTGGCTCGATATGGACCGCATGGCGTCACTGGGTGTGACAACATTTGATGTGAAGAACGCGATTCGTGAACAAAATGCAGTAGTGCCAGCAGGGCGAATTGGCCAAGGTCCAAGTCGTGAAAATGCCGCATTGCAGTTTAACTTGATCACTCAAGGTCGACTGTCGAGTGCAGAAGAGTTTGAACAAATTATTGTAAAAACCTTAGCAGACGGCAATCAAATCTACCTGAAAGATGTATCAAACGTAGAGATTGGTAGCCAATTCTATGATGCCTACGCAACCTACAATGGCGGAGATGCTGCTCTAGTCGCAATGCAGGCTAACCCAGATGCCAACGCTTTGGAAACAGGCGCTGCGGTTAAATCGGTACTGAAAGACATTGAAAGCATCATGCCAGCCGGTATGACTTACGCGATCCCATACGACACCACCTTATCGGTTGAAGCGTCTATTCGCAGCATCGTCGAAACCTTAATTGTTGCTGTCGGGCTTGTGATTGCGGTGACTTACCTGTTCTTGGGTAATGTCAGAACAACACTTGCACCTGTGATTGCGATTCCTGTGTCTTTGATTGGTACTTTTGCTTTCATGCAATTGGGTGGCTTTAGTATCAATACCGTTACCTTATTTGGCTTGATTCTGGCGATTGGTATCGTGGTGGACAATGCCATTTTGGTGGTTGAGAACGTAGAACGCATTCTCAATGAAAACCAAACCATTGATGCCAAAGAAGCCACCAATCGAGCTATGAAAGAAGTCACCGGCCCGATTGTCGCATCGACATTAGTCATGCTTGCGGTGTTTATTCCTGTGGCATTGCTTCCAGGCATCACGGGGCTGATGTTTGCTCAGTTCTCTATCACCATCTGTATTGCTTTGGTGCTATCCGCTATCAATGCACTCACGCTGTCACCTGCATTATGTGCAATGGTTATGAAGCGTAACCCTAAGCCTGCTAAGTGGTTTGTGGCATTCAATGCAATGTTCGACAAAGTAACAAACGCGTATGGCAAAGCAGTCTCTTTATTGGTGCGCAAATCAGCAGTGCTTTTGGTTTCGTTCGCAGTGGCTATTGCTGCCATGGTGGCGATGAATGACAAGCTACCGACGGCATTTGTTCCAGCTGAAGACAAAGGCGTGTTGGCGCTCGCGATGTTCTTGCCTGATAACGCATCGAAAGAGCGTACTCATGACTTGATTCGTCAAGCTGAAGCGGTATTAAACCAAGACCCAGCAATTGAAGATTTCGCAGGTGCAATTGGCTTCAATGCTCTGACCGGTGGTGTTGCCGCTAACTCAGCGACCATGTTTGTTAATTTGAAAGACTGGGATGAGCGTCTTGCAATGGATGGCGACCATACACAAGCTGCGGTTGCCCAGCGCATCAACATGCAATTGTATGGCATTGATAAGTCGATGAGCATCGCTATGGGTCTACCACCTATTCCAGGTATTGGTATCGGTGATGCACTTGAGTTTATGGTGCAAGACACGTCTGGCCGCACTGCTCAAGAACTCGCGCAAGTGACTTACGCGATGATGGCAGCGGCTAATCAAGCGCCAGAAATCACTAATGCGATGACGACTTATCGTGCCAATGTTCCACATTACAACGTCGAAATTGATCGCGAGAAAGCGCGTCAGTTAGGCGTACCACTCAGTGCAATTAACGATGCGATGGCGACACATCTGGCGTCTTCATATGTTAATGACTTTGCCCTAAACGGAAGAAGCTACCGAGTTTTTGTTCAAGCTAAAGGGGAACAACGAAATGATCTATCTGATGTGCTACGCATACATGTCCCGTCGGCGCTTGGCGAACAAGTTCCGCTGTCTGCTGTCGCAACGATCGAACCGACATTAGAACCTGACCTAGTTACAAGCTACAACATGTTACCTGCGGCACGTTTACAGCTAAATCCAGCTCCAGGTTACTCATCTGGTGAGGCGATTGACGCAATGGAGCGTATCGCCGAGGAAGTTCTCACTCAGGGTTACACCTATGAGTGGACGAACATGGCTTATCAAGAGAAGTTGGCGGGGAACACGGCTCAAATCGCTCTGGTTTTAGCTCTGGTATTCATCTACTTATTCCTTGTAGCTCAGTACGAATCATGGGCTCTGCCTGCTGCGATCATTATTGTGGCTCCAACCGCTGCTGTGGGTACTTTCGCGGCGTTATTAGCGGGTGGGCAGGCCTTGTCTATCTACGGTCAAATTGGCTTGATTCTATTGATTTCCCTAGCAGCTAAGAACGCGATTTTGATGGTCGAATTCTCAAAGCTGAAGCGTGAGACTCAAGGTTTAAGTATCGAAGAGGCAGCTATCCAAGGCGGCAAGATGCGTTTTAGAGCCGTAAACATGACGTCATGGTCATTCATCCTTGGCATCTTGCCTTTGGTGTTTGCCAATGGTGCAGGGGCTATCTCTCAGAACACGACTGGAT
>NZ_JBFRSN010000218.1:0-9865 GCF_041473595.1 Vibrio sp. 10N.222.46.A1 | reverse complement strand
TATCTGATATGTGTTAAGTGGAGTAATCCGTAAAAGTTGACTATTCTTCTATTGATTACTTCATTAACAAAAAGCTTATTTTTCTCGGAATGATATGTTGCATTGTTGCTCTTGATGGGTACAATTGCGGCTACCTGATGCGGTGCTTTGGTTAATCTGTTGTTAAACTCTGGTTTACACGGTTAATAATGTTACCGCACGTAGAGGTGCAATTATAAAGAGTAGTTTTCGTTGGGGTGATGCCAATGAACGGGAATGAAAGGTGTAATTGCCGAAGTAAATTGTATATCTAAGCAATTTGCTGGGGTTGTGCTCAATAGGTACAACACTGCCATAGTCTTAATTTTAAACTATGGAGCGCTACTGTAGGGTTGGGTGAAGTGTTCACTTCCCTTTCGCTTAGTTCAACATGAGCTTGATAAGCCGTATCAAGTTTATCTGCAGTAGATCTCTAGCCAAATAAAAAACTGGTTTTTGAAGATCATGAATTTAATAGATTTTGCAACATCGCCTTTATCGCTGCTTCCTCCCTTGGTTGCCTTGACTCTTGCTATTGTTACCCGCCGTGTATTAGTTTCCTTGGGTGTCGGTATCGTCATGGGTGCGATTCTACTTGCTGACTACTCAGTAGGTAACGCAGCTAGCTACGTCTTTACTAAAGTATCTGGTGTTTTCATCGAAGATGGTGGTATTAACACTTGGAACATGAGCATCGTTGCTTTCCTAATTATCCTTGGAATGACAACGGCATTATTAACACTATCTGGCGGTACTCGCGCATTCGCTGAGTGGGCACAGTCTCGTGTTAAGAGCAAACGTGGTTCAAAACTACTTGCTGCATTTTTAGGTGTATTCATCTTTGTTGATGATTACTTCAACAGCTTAGCGGTAGGTGCCATCTCTCGCCCTGTAACTGACCGCTTCTACGTATCTCGCGCTAAGCTAGCTTATATCCTAGATTCAACTGCTGCTCCTATGTGTGTGATCATGCCGGCTTCTAGCTGGGGAGCTTACATCATCACTATCATTGGTGGCATCTTAGTGACACACGGTGTGACAGAGTATTCTGCACTGGGTGCTTACGTTCGCCTTATCCCAATGAACTTCTACGCTGTGTTCGCGCTATTAATGGTGTTTGCTGTTGCGTGGTTTGGTTTAGATGTTGGCAAAATGCGCGAGCATGAGATCGAAGCCTCTCAAGGCCGTGGTTTTGAAGGTGATAATGATCAAAAGCAAGCGCACGATCTAAACGAAGAGCTGGATATTCAAGAGAGCGAAAACGGTTCTGTTTCTGATCTCGTTATGCCAATCGTAGCGTTAATCGTCGCGACGGTTGCAGCAATGCTTTACACCGGTGGCCAAGCGCTTACTGCTGATGGTCAAGCATTCAACTTACTTGGTGCATTTGAAAATACAGATGTAGGTAAGTCTCTGGTTTACGGTGGTGTTATTGGTTTACTCGTTGCGCTAGCAACGGTATTCAAACAGAAACTGCCTATGGCTGATATCACAAGAACAATGTGGATTGGTGCAAGCTCAATGTTTGGCGCTATCCTTATCCTTGTATTTGCATGGACGATTGGTTCTGTTATTGGCGACATGAAAACAGGTTCGTACCTATCCTCTCTAGCAACAGGTAACATCGATTACCACTGGCTACCGGTTATCTTGTTCCTTCTTGCTGGCCTAATGGCATTCTCGACAGGTACATCTTGGGGTACGTTCGGTATCATGTTACCGATTGCGGGTGACATGGCTGCTGCCTCTGACATCGCGCTAATTCTTCCTATGCTAAGTGCGGTTCTTGCGGGTTCTGTATTTGGTGATCACTGTTCTCCAATCTCGGATACAACGATTCTGTCTTCTACAGGTGCGCGTTGTAACCACATTGACCACGTATCGACTCAGCTCCCTTATGCGCTGTCTGTGGCGTTCGTATCGTGTATTGGTTTTATCACCCTAGGAATGACATCATCAACTGGCATTGCATTTGGCGCAGCGTCTCTAACGTTTGTTGCGGTATGTTTTGCATTGGCTTATTTCTCTCGTTGCAAGATAGCAACGTGTAAAAGCTAATCATCATTTGATTGAATAATGAGAAGGGAGGCGTTTGCCTCCCTTTTTTTGTGTTCGTTAATTTAATTTTAAATTTCGTGAAAAAAGTTCGAATAAATGGTTGAAAAAGGGTGTCAGCTTAGTTAGTGTGGAGACAAGACAGCAAACAACCTAAGAGCTGATAAGTATGCGTAAATTAGTAATGAACATTCATCACCATCATCACCCTATCTAGTCTTTCGGGGAGATTTACGTATACCCGGGAGCAAGAATTCTCCCGGAGGTTAAGTCAAAGAATTTAGATTTAAACCCTCGGGACGACAAAGTCTTCCGAGGGTTTTTTAGTTTTAGCACTTTTAAATAATCAATAAATTCAAATATTTGCACAGGGATACAGCAATGCAGACACAACGCCTAAGAATCGCAATTCAAAAGAAAGGTCGCTTAAGTAAAGAGTGCCAAGATCTACTTAAAAAATGTGGTGTGAAATTTAACATCATGGGTGAGCGCTTAGTTGTTCATTCACTAAATATGCCAATCGACTTGTTACTCGTTCGTGATGATGACATCCCAGGTCTTATCATGGATGGTGTGGTTGACCTTGGTTTCATCGGTGAAAATGAACTAGAAGAAGTTCGACTAGACCGTGTTGCTCTAAAAGAACCATCAGAGTTTCGCACACTACGTCGTTTAGACTTCGGTGGTTGCCGCCTTTCTATCGCAATCAACAAAGATGAAGTCTACAACGGCCCACAAGATCTTGCGGGCAAACGTATTGCAACAACCTACCCACAACTACTAAAAGCCTACATGGATGAGCAGGGTGTTGAATTCAGCACTTGTATGCTAACAGGTTCGGTTGAAGTTGCTCCTCGCGCAGGTCTAGCAGACGCTATTGCAGACTTAGTTTCTACAGGCGCAACGCTAGAAGCAAACGGCCTAAAAGAAGCAGAAGCTATCTTCCAATCTAAAGCAACACTGATTCAACGTGTTGGTGATTTCGATGCAGACAAAACGGCATTGATTGAAAAACTACTGACTCGTATGCAGGGTGTTCAACAAGCGAAAGAGTCGAAGTACATCATGCTTCACGCACCAACGTCTCAGCTAGAGCAAATCAAAGCTCTACTACCTGGGGCTGAAGATCCTACGGTTCTTCCTCTATCTACAGACAAAGACAAAGTTGCCGTTCACCTCGTAAGTACAGAGAACTTGTTCTGGGAAACTATGGAACAGCTGAAAGAGTTGGGTGCAAGCTCGATTCTAGTATTACCAATCGAAAAAATGATGGGGTAGTGACGATGAGAACCGTTGTTTGGCAATCTTTAAGTGAATCACAGCAAGACTCGGTATTAGAGCGTCCAGCTATTACTGAAGGTGCAAACATCACAGCGACTGTTTCTGATGTTATTGCAAAAGTACGAAATGAAGGCGATGCCGCACTTAAGGAACTGACTGAAAAGTTTGATGGTGTGACTCCAGAATCTATCCGAGTTAGTTCGGGTGAGATCGAAGAGGCATGTGCTCGTCTAACACCAGAGATGAAGCAAGCGTTGGAGCAAGCTTACAGCAACATTGCTAAGTTTCATGAAGCTCAAAAGCCACAGCCAATTAAGGTTGAAACACAGCCTGGTGTTGTGTGTGAGCAGGTGACGCGCGCGATTAATACTGTTGGACTTTATATTCCGGGGGGCAGTGCGCCACTTCCGTCAACGGTTCTTATGTTAGGTGTACCTGCTCAAATTGCGGGTTGTCGTAAGGTTGTGCTTTGCTCACCTCCGCCCATCGCGGATGAAATCTTGTATGTCGCTAATCTTTGTAAAATCGATGAGGTTTACAATGTTGGTGGTGGTCAAGCCGTTGCTGCCATGGCTTACGGGACCGAGAGCGTTGCTAAGGTTGATAAGATCTTCGGCCCAGGTAACGCTTACGTAACGGAAGCTAAACGCCAAGTAAGTAACGACTTCCGTGGCGCTGCGATTGATATGCCTGCTGGCCCGTCTGAAGTGTTAGTGATTGCAGACGAAACTGCGGATGCTGACTTCATTGCTGCTGATCTACTGAGCCAAGCTGAACACGGGCCAGATTCACAGGTTGTATTAGTAACACCATCACCAGTTATTGCCGACCAAGTAACCGATGCAGTTCAGAAGCAACTGAAAGAGCTGTCTCGTGCGAACATCGCTCAGCAAGCATTGGCTTCAAGTCTAATCATCATTGCTGAATCGATCACTCAAGCGATTGCGATTTCGAATTTCTATGGCCCGGAACACTTGATTGTTCAGACCAAGAGTCCACGTGAACTGCTGCCATTACTAGATAATGCAGGTTCAATCTTCTTGGGTGACTGGTCTCCAGAATCTGCAGGTGACTACGCATCAGGCACAAACCACGTTCTTCCGACTTACGGCTATACCAAGACTTATTCAAGCCTAGGTTTGGCGGATTTCTCTAAGCGTATGACGGTACAAGAGTTAACAGCTGATGGCTTACAAGGCCTAGCGCCAACGGTAGTCACAATGGCGGAAGCCGAAGGTTTGGACGCACACAAACGTGCGGTGACCATCCGAGTTGAAAAATTAAATCGATTTGAACAGCTAAATAAAGCGAAATAAGGGTAGGGCATGGAAAAGTTAGCAAGAAAACAAGTTCAGGCTCTAACACCTTACTTGTCTGCAAGACGCATTGGTGGCAGCGGAGATGTATGGTTGAACGCCAACGAATCTCCGTTTGATAACGAGTACACCTTAAATCTGACTCGACTTAATCGCTACAGCGAGTGTCAGCCTAAAGAGCTAATCGATGCTTACGCTCAATATGCGGGTGTTGCACCAGAGCAAACGTTGACTACTCGTGGTGCTGACGAAGGCATTGAACTACTGATTCGTGCTTTCTGTGAGCCGAACGAAGACGCTATTCTTTACTGCCCACCCACTTACGGTATGTACGCAATCAGTGCAGAGACGATTGGTGTTGAGCGTAAAGTGGTGCCTCTGACTTCTGAATGGCAATTGGATCTTCCTGCTATTGAAGCTCAACTTGACAACGTAAAAGTGGTCTTTGTTTGTAGTCCAAATAACCCAACCGGTAATTTGGTTGATCGCAAAGACATCATCAAGCTGCTTGAAATGACACAAGACAAAGCGATTGTTGTGATGGATGAAGCGTATATCGATTTCTGCCCTGAAGCATCAACGGTGGATTTGCTTGCTCAGTATCCGAATCTAGCGATTCTTCGAACTCTCTCGAAAGCATTTGCTTTAGCGGGTTTACGTTGTGGCTTTACGCTAGCGAACAAAGAGCTTATCGATGTATTGTTAAAAGTGATTGCTCCTTATCCAGTGCCAATCCCTGTTGCTGACATTGCCGTTCAAGCACTTTCAGAGCAAGGACTAGCGCGTGCTAAGTTCCAAGTTCTGGATTTAAGTGCTAACCGAGCGTATTTACAAGCCGGTTTACTAGGTATGCCTCAAGTGACGGTGTTTGATGGTTGGGGTAACTACCTACTGGTTAAATTCCCGAACGGCGATGAGTTATTTAAAGCGGCTTGGGATACGGGCATCATTTTGCGTAATTCACCAATTGAAGACTGTGTTCGTATTAGTATTGGTAATCGCGAAGAGTGCGAAAAGACACTTGGATTCATTCGTAACTTTTATCAGTAACGAAAGGCTTACCAGTAATAACATTTGCCAGTTTTAGTGGATTAATAATCGGCTGGCAAATGAAACCAATATTTTGGGTTAGCGTTGATTTTAGCTAGGCCAGCAGATTTAAAATTAAAAGGAAGTTCAAGTGAGTAAACAACAGAAAATACTTTTTATAGACCGTGACGGCACCTTAATTGTTGAGCCGCCAGTTGACTTTCAAGTAGACCGTTTAGACAAACTAAAATTCGAACCGTTAGTGATTCCTAGCCTACTTGCACTGCAAGATGCGGGTTATCGCTTAGTGATGGTGACTAACCAAGATGGTCTAGGTACAGATAGCTACCCGCAAGAAGAGTTCGATGCTCCACACAATATGATGATGGAGTTCTTTGAGTCTCAGGGCGTTAAGTTTGATGATGTTCTAATCTGCCCTCACTTTGATGAAGACAATTGCTCTTGCCGCAAGCCTAAGCTGGGTATGGTTAAAGAATACCTACAGGGCGGTAAAGTTGACTTCCAAAAGTCAGTCGTGATTGGTGATCGAATGACGGATCTTCAACTTGCTGAGAACATGGCAATTCGTGGTATCCAATACGGACCAGATGCGCAAGCTGAAGGCACGCTTAACTGGCCACAAATCGTTAAAGATCTGACGGTTAATGCGCGCATTGCTGAAGTGGTTCGTACCACTAAAGAAACGGACATCAAGGTGGCAGTAAACCTTGATGAAACCGGTGGCAACAAGATCGATACTGGCATGGGGTTCTTCGATCACATGCTTGATCAAATCGCGACACACGGCGGTTTCCAAATGAACCTGACTGTGAAGGGCGATCTACACATTGATGATCACCACACAGTAGAAGATACCGCTCTTGCTTTAGGCCAAGCATTGAAAGATGCATTAGGCGATAAACGTGGTATTGGCCGCTTTGGTTTCAGCCTACCAATGGATGAGTGTTTGGCTCAGTGTGCGCTAGACCTTTCTGGCCGTCCATACCTGAAGTTCGATGCTAAATTCAGCCGCGAGCAAGTGGGTGACCTTTCAACAGAGATGGTGGTTCACTTCTTCCGTTCTCTAACCGATACATTGGCTTGTACGCTACACCTTTCTTCTGACGGTAATAATGATCACCACATCATTGAGAGCCTATTCAAAGCGTTTGGCCGTACTCTTCGCCAAGCAATCAAAGTTGAAGGTAACGAGTTACCAAGCAGCAAAGGCGTTCTGTAAGGCTAACGTTAGCAAGGAAAAACAATGAAAGATCAAAAAGTCGTTATTATTGATACTGGTTGTGCCAATGTTTCCTCGGTGAAGTTTGCGATTGAACGTCTAGGCTACGCAGTTGAAATTTCAAAAGAACCAGAAGTTGTTCTTGCTGCGGACAAGCTGTTCCTACCGGGTGTAGGCACAGCAAGTGAGGCAATGAAGAACTTGCAAGAGCGCGACCTTGTTTCTCTTGTGAAGCAAGTAGAGAAGCCTTTGCTAGGTATTTGTTTAGGTATGCAGCTGTTAGGCAAATTGTCTCAAGAGAAAGGCCAAAAGGCTGACGAGTTAGTTGAATGCCTAGGTTTGTGTGACGGTGAAGTTCGTTTACTTCAAACGGGCGACTTGCCTTTACCACACATGGGCTGGAACACAGTAACCGCGACACCTAATCACCCTCTATTTAAAGACATTGAAGAAGGTGAATACTTCTATTTTGTTCACAGCTTCGCAATGCCGGTGGGTGACTACACAATCGCACAATGTGATTACGGTAATCCGTTCACAGCCGCAGTGCAAAGTGGCAACTATTATGGTGTTCAGTTCCACCCAGAGCGATCTTCGAAAGCTGGCTCTAAGCTGATTCAGAATTTCTTGGAATTGTAATAAGGATTAGGCAGCGGCTAACGTTGCCCTATAAGGAATGTAAATGATTATTCCCGCGTTAGATTTAATTGAAGGTCAAGTAGTTCGCTTATTCCAAGGAGACTACGGGCAAGTAACAGAATACAAAGTAGACCCAGCTGAGCAGTTTAACTTGTACCACCAAGCTGGCGCAGGTTGGCTTCACCTTGTTGACTTAACGGGTGCAAAAGACACAACGGCTCGTCAGTTAGACTTGATTGCTAAGCTCCTTGCTAGCACGCCTGCGAACATCCAGATTGGTGGTGGCGTGCGTAACGAACAAGATGTCGTTGATCTACTAGAAGCTGGCGCACAGCGCGTTGTGGTTGGTTCTACGGCAGTTAAGCAACCTGAGTTGGTTAAAGGTTGGATGGAGAAGTACGGTGCGGAAAAAATCGTGCTGGCTCTGGACATCAATATTGACGAAAGCGGCACACGTAAAGTCGCGATTTCAGGTTGGCAAGAAGATTCAGGTGTGACCATTGAAGCGCTGGTTGAAGACTACCTCACGGTTGGCCTTAAACACGTTCTGTGTACCGATATTTCACGTGATGGCACGCTAGAAGGATCAAACGTAGAGCTCTATGTTGATCTTTGTAAGCAGTACCCACAAGTACAATTCCAATCATCGGGTGGCATTGGCAGCCTAGCTGATATCGAAGCACTTAAAGGCAGCGGCGTTGCGGGTGTGATTGTTGGTCGTGCACTGCTTGATGGCAAGTTCACCACAGAGGAGGCATTTGCATGTTGGCAAAGCGAATAATCCCTTGTTTGGATGTCCGTGATGGACAAGTGGTTAAGGGCGTTCAATTCCGTAATCACGAAATTATTGGTGACATCGTTCCGCTAGCACAACGCTACGCAGAAGAGGGCGCTGATGAATTAGTATTTTATGACATCACCGCATCAAGTGATGGCCGTGTGGTCGATAAAAGCTGGGTGAAACGTGTAGCAGAAGTGATTGATATTCCTTTCTGTGTGGCTGGTGGTATTAAGTCTGCGGAAGATGCAGCACGCATTCTTGAGTTTGGTGCAGATAAAGTATCCATCAACTCGCCTGCATTGGCTAACCCACAGCTAATCACTGACCTAGCTGATAAGTTCGGCGTACAGTGTATCGTTGTCGGTATCGATTCATACTTCGATAAAGAGACGGGTAAATATCAGGTTTACCAATTCACAGGCGATGAAGCGCGTACCAAAGCAACCAAGTGGGAAACCAAAGATTGGGTGCAGGAAGTACAGAAGCGTGGCGCCGGTGAGATCGTGTTAAACATGATGAACCAAGATGGCGTTCGCAACGGCTATGATATCGACCAGTTAAATATGGTACGTTCAGTGTGTAATGTACCCCTGATTGCATCAGGTGGCGCAGGTGCGATGGAGCACTTTGCTGAAGCCTATAAAAAAACCAACGTGGACGGAGCACTTGCGGCTTCGGTATTCCACAAGCAAGTCATCAATATTGGTGAACTTAAACAGTATTTGAAACAACAAGATGTAGAGGTGCGACTATGAGTTTTGAAACCGCAAGCTTATCAAAAACAGAAGTAGGCGCATTGTCAGAGCGTATTAACTGGGAAAAAGTCGATGGCTTAGTGCCAGCTATTGTTCAAGATTACCAATCGAGCCAAGTGCTAATGATGGGATACATGAACCCTGCAGCACTTGAGAAAACGGGTGAAACTGGCAATGTGACGTTTTTCTCTCGCACCAAAGAGCGTCTTTGGACGAAAGGTGAAACGTCAGGCAACGTATTACAACTGCAAAACATCGCCTTGGACTGTGACAGCGACACCTTACTGGTTAAAGTTAATCCCATTGGCCCAACGTGCCACACAGGTACAACAACGTGTTGGGATGGAGACAAACAAGAAGAGTCTCAGATGGTGTGGCTTCATCAGCTTGAGCAGCTACTGGCTGCCCGCAAGGACGCAGACCCTGAGTCTTCTTATACTGCCAGTCTATATGCCCGTGGCACCAAGCGTATTTCGCAAAAAGTGGGCGAAGAAGGCGTTGAAGTCGCGCTTGCGGCGACGTCGGGCGATAAGGCGGAATTAGTGTGTGAATCAGCAGATTTGATTTACCACTTGATGGTTCTTCTTCAAGACCAAGGCTTGTCGATGAACGATGTGGTCAACAAGCTAAAAGAACGTCACAAGTAAGCTCTGTTTAGATTAATCGAACCACGTAGCAGATAGATAAAAGCCCCGTAAACAATTATATTTACGGGGCTTTTTAGCTTTTTAATTTTCAAGATTTCAAGATT
>NZ_JBFRSN010000217.1:0-7438 GCF_041473595.1 Vibrio sp. 10N.222.46.A1 | reverse complement strand
GCTTAACGCAGATCGTATTAGTTTTCGATTCTAATCCGTATTAGATTGAATTAAACGTAGATACGCAGCCAAGTAAGTAGTCACTTACTTGGTTGTGCAAATCGGTGTGTTCTGGGAATTTATTTTTCTAATAGCTGTCCAGTAAATACACCGCTTTAATCATTGGAGCTAATATGTCTTTTGACAGTTCATCACTTGTGGTCAAACTCGAAAATATCAGCTTTCGTTGGAAGCCTGAATTACCCCCAACGCTAGAGATCCCCTCACTGCATATCCAAGCCCAAGAGCACCTTTTCATCAAAGGGCCTAGTGGTTGCGGGAAATCAACATTGTTAGGGTTACTGACCGGAATCAACCAAGCTGAACAAGGCGAAGTATCTATCCTTGGCCAAGACCTCACACAGCTAACACCTCGTCAGAGGGACAAGTTCAGAGCCGATCATATTGGCTATATATTCCAACAATTTAATCTGCTTCCTTACTTGTCAGTGATCGACAACGTGACGCTTCCTTGTCAGTTTTCTAAGATTCGTAAGCAGCAAGTCACTGAAAGTCAGAACAGCCTGCAAGCAACCGCTCAAGAGTTGTTGCTCAGATTAAAGCTACCTCAAGCTCTAATGGACAAGCCTGTTACCGAATTGAGCATTGGTCAACAACAACGTGTTGCTGCCGCTCGTGCTTTGATCGGCCAACCGAAAATCATTATTGCCGACGAGCCAACCTCGGCTCTGGATCATGACAACCGAGAAGCCTTCATCGAATTGTTACTAGAGCAAGCAAATCAAGCCGGGTCTACTCTGATATTTGTCAGTCACGATCCAACATTAGAAACGCTATTCACTCGAACCATAGATTTAAAAACCGTTAACCAAGCTAAGGTTGTCGTATGAAAGTAATTACTCACTTAGCCCTAAAAAGCGTACTCAACCGTAAAGCCACCGCTATTCTGACGATTCTCACCGTGGCAGTGTCAGTGATTCTATTACTCGGTGTTGAACGTGTAAGAACCGAAGCAAAAAGCAGTTTTGCTAATACGATTTCAGGTACCGACCTTATTGTTGGTGGCCGCTCTGGTCAGGTAAACCTACTGCTTTATTCGGTATTTAGAATTGGTAATGCAACCAACAACATCGACTGGAAAAGCTATCAAGAATTTAGCCAGCATAATGCTGTAAAGTGGGCGATACCCATCTCATTGGGAGATTCACATAAAGGCTTTCGTGTAATGGGCACGAACCATAGTTACTTTGATAATTATCGCTATGGAAGTAAGCAACCACTTACTTTTCAGCAAGGTAAAGAGTTTAATCAGCTATTTGATGTCGTGATTGGTGCCGATGTCGCGAAGAAGTTAGATTACAAGATTGGTGATCACATCATTCTGGCGCACGGTATCAGTGATGTCGCCTTCAGTCGCCACGACAACCTGCCTTTCACCATTGTAGGAATACTCGCGCCAACCGGCACACCAGTAGATAAAACGGTGCATGTCTCGTTAGAGGCCATTGAAGCGATTCACGTTGGTTGGGAATCGGGGGCTAACCTAGGCCACACACCGAATGCTGAAGCGCTAAAGCAACGTGACTTCCAACCAAAGCAGATTACCGCGATGATGGTTGGCCTTAAATCGAAGATCCAAACCTTTGCACTGCAACGAGAAATCAATAACTACCGCCAAGAACCTTTGAGCGCCATTATGCCAGGCATTGCGCTTCACGAATTATGGGGAATGATGGCCGTAGCAGAGCAAGCACTACTGATTGTTTCAGGGTTTGTGGTAATCGCGGGACTGCTAGGGATGCTGAGTAGTCTACTCACTAGCTTGCAAGAAAGACGTCGAGAGATGGCCATTCTGCGCGCGATGGGAGCAAGGCCTCGTCATGTGTTCGGTTTACTGATCAGTGAAGCAAGTGCCCTAACCTTCCTCGGTATCACATTGGGTGTTGCCGTGTTGTTTGCGCTAATCGCAGTAGTTGCTCCTATTGTGCAACAAAGTTATGGTATCAACATATCGATATCCGCAATCACACCTCATGAGTGGAAACTGCTTATGTTGGTGCAAGTTGCCGGAATCATTATTGGCTTTATTCCCGCTTTCAGAGCTTACCGTCAGTCATTGTCTGATGGCATGACTATCCGAATCTAAAATAGGAACCTACGATGCAACGCAAATTCCTACTGATACTTGGGTTACTTATGTTCCCATTTATCAGCACAGCTCACGCTGAAACCACTCAGACTGACGAATCGGTATTAACACTCGATTGGATTGACTTGATTCCAGAGTCAGAGCGAGCACAACTCGACTCATTTGGTATGCCTATGGTTAACCACGACAGTATGGACAAACCTCAACAATCGACACTTGGCGCTGTTCGCCCAGAGCTGAATGGCAGCACAGTCAAGATTCCTGGCTTTGTGATTCCATTGGAAGGCGATGAGAACATGATCACTGAGTTTCTGTTAGTGCCGTACTTTGGCGCATGTATCCACGTACCGCCACCGCCGCCGAACCAAATCATCTACGTGAAGTTCCCTAAAGGTGCACCAATACAGCAGCTATGGGATGTGATTTATTTAGTAGGTACACTAAAAACCGAGTCAATAAGCCACGACTTAGCTCAAACAGGTTATCTTATTGAAGGTACTGCGATTGAAGAATATGACGACATGTAGTCATTAGAAGGGTGGCTCAAGGATGAGCTGCCGTCACTGAACGAGTGAGATCATTCAATAACAGTTTAATAACGATAATTTTATTCTAAATTATGCGATGTAATTAGACAAGTACGCTAGAACAGCGACATAAGTAGCGAGTAATAACCCTATACTAAGCTGTTTCTTCAGCTTGTTATCATTGACTTGATTCATAACTCCTCCTTGAGAATTACAACAAATTTAACATTTTATTATCATTAGCAAAAGTAAAATTTTGTTGAAACCTTCAACTCTGCACGCAAAATCTAGCCACCAATAAGATAAAGAGTTACATTTTAGACAGTTATACCAATCACAATAAGTAAGTGTTCAGAAATAGCGTAGGAAAAAGGCTTGAGAACAAGGCGGAGCTTTTTGATAAGTAGTTATTCTACAATCAAAAATTCTAACGCTGTTATCGAGCGTTTTAACAAGCTAGAGCGAGCAATTATTTACTACGATTGGTATTGAGTCGTCTCCTAACGGTACTCTTATGTCAGAAACCAAACAGCCAGTGATCATTGAGCATGCTAGCGATACACAGCAAAAGCATGAGAAAAAGCCTCATATTGCCGACAGTGCAAGCAGAATGCGGCACATCGCACAAAGCTTCGGCCTCGATTCCTTAATTAGTCATAGTGCAAAGCCAAACGATAAAGCTGAGAGTACGCTTATCGAACGGGCACTATTACGAGAGAAAAAACGTAGAGAACTTCGCCAAAAGAACCTAGAACAGATTCTAAAGTTGGCACACTCTTCATGTAAGGATGAAGCGGCTGGAGACCCTGATCAGGACTGGCTATACCGTTTCTTCGATATGGCACAAGAGATCCACAATACATCGATGCAGAGGCTATGGGCTCAAGTACTGAAACGAGAAGTCACCAACCCAGGCTCGACTTCGATGAAAGCGCTGCAGATCTTAAAAGACATGACACCAAAAGAAGCGCTCACCCTGCAAAGAGCAGCGTCACTTGGTTGTAGCTTTGGTAGTGATAACAGCAGAAAACTGTTACTCGGCTTTAAATCCCATGCTGGAATCTTCAGCTTTGGTAAAAGGGACACCACCAACACCATCAATCTTGGTGGACACAACCTTCCCTACTCTAGCTTGCTCCACTTGATTGAACTCGGAATTATTCTGGGCACAGAACTAGAATCTGGAGAGATTGATTTCGATCCTGCTCTGCACTTAACTTATCAAGGTAAGGGCATGTCACTGGCACCATTATCAAAAGGGGTAAAGCTGATTTACTACCGATTCAGTCCAACAGGCAATGAGCTTTGCAACTTACTTGGCAACAAGCCTAACACGCAGTATTACGACCAGCTGATTGCGCTATTGAGCCAAAAATTTACGGTTCAAACAGAAGTTAAAAGCAGTGTGAACTACACCGTCTAGACAATCGATACTGTAAAAAATAGACGGTGTACGCTGTGAAGAGTATTGATAAGAGTGAAGAGAATCTAGAGGATAAGGTTCTTGTCTCGGAAAACCAAGGCTGCACTATTTATCCGCAGTGAATTAAGCAGATAAACAGGAGAGTAGCCTTAGTCATACCATCGATCTCAATTGGATAAAATATTACGCTTCTCTAAAGCCTCAATACACAATTCGACCAGTTCATCGAGTGTCTTTTCGCCCGCGGGTAGATCTATCTCAGGGCTCTGAGGCGCTTCGTACACTGAGCTAATACCCGTGAAGTTCGGGATTTCTCCCGCTCGTGCTTTCTTATACAGGCCTTTCGGGTCACGCTGCTCACACACCTCAAGTGGTGTGTTCACAAACACCTCAAGAAACTCCCCTTCCGGTAATAAATCACGTACCAACTGTCTCTCCGCTTGATGTGGAGAGATAAACGCTGACAACACGATCAAACCCGCATCCGCCATCAATTTAGCGAGCTCACCAATACGACGAATATTCTCTCGACGGTCTTGCTCTGAGAAGCCAAGGTCGCTACATAACCCATGACGGACATTGTCGCCATCCAATAAGTAAGTATGGTAACCAAGTTGGGCTAAGCGGTTTTCTAATGATCCAGCAACTGTTGATTTCCCAGAACCAGATAATCCAGTGAACCAGAGCACAGCTGGTTTCTGTGATTTCAGATCCGCACGAAATGTTTTATCAATCGAATGTTGATGCCACACAACATTCTCATCTTTTGGTTTGAGTACTGCGGTCATAATTAGTCCTTTAAATAAACAGCATTAAAATGGGAAAAAGTAAGGAATCAGGGTCAGCACCAAGCCCGAATAGACAATCGAGATTGGGATGCCGATACGTAGATAATCCGTGAGATGGTAATTACCTACGCTATAAACAAGTAAATTAGTTTGGTAGCCGTATGGCGAAATAAAACTGGCACTGGCACCAAATAGAACCGCCATAATGAATGGCATAGGGTCAACGCCATAGCCGATAGCCATGCTATAGCCGATTGGGAAAGAGAGTGCTGCGGCCGCATTATTGGTAACCAGTTCTGTTAGAACCAAGGTCATAAAATAGGTCGCGACTAACGCACCAAACACGCCCCAGCCATTAAAGGCTTCCATAAACATCAGCCCCATACGCTCAGACAGCCCAGATGAAATCATCAGTTGAGCAATAGACAGAGCGGAGCCAACGATCACCACAATATCAACCGGAAAACGGCGACGGAGTTCACCCAGTTGCACCACACCAAAGGCCACCAGCAACAGTAAGAAACCAGCCAGCCCTTTGATAATCGGCACGACTTCAGCAAGGGCTAGACCAATCACACTGGCAAAACCGAGCAATACAAACGTCGATTTATCGGCATCAAGCTTGGCACTCGAGTCCAAGTCATTCATCAACACAAACTCTTTGTTGTGTTGCTGGCGCTGTTCTTCAAAGCGTTTACCGGGAACCAAAATCAAGGTATCACCAGCGGTCAATGTGATATTCCCTAGCCCACCTTCAAGGCGCTCATGGCCACGACGAATAGCAACTACAACTGCATCGAAACGGTCTCTAAACTGGCTTGTTTTGAGGGTTTTATTACAGAAGCTTGCCGACGAACTCACCACCACTTCAACAAAGCTCTGGCCGTTAAGGTGATGCTGGCCAAACAGGGTCAACCCTTGAATTTCTTGTAGTGTCGCTACGCTTTCAACGTCGCCACAAAACAGCAACCGGTCACGGGCTTGAAGAATAAAATCAGGGTCAATCGAAGCCGTGGTCTTACCGTCGCGAATCACTTCGGCTAAGAACAATTTTCTCAAAGCTCTTAGATTATTTTCGCTAACACTGCGGCCAACTAACGGTGAGCCAGGTTCAACTCGCGCCTCTAGAAAGTAAGGCAGATCATCCTGCGACCCATCATCGTAGCTTGGTAAGAAGTAACTCAGAGGGATAAGAATCAAAACACCACCCACCAAGACCGCTAAACCGATCAAGGTTGGAGTGAAAAAGTTTAAGCTTGGCAGTCCAGCATCTTCAACAAAACTATTGATGATCAAATTAGTTGAAGTGCCGATCAATGTCAGGGTTCCGCCTAAAATGGCAGCGTATGACAAAGGGATAAGTAACTTAGATGGCGCGTGCTGTTGATTGCGTTTGATCGCTCCGATCAAAGAGACAACCACCGCTGTGTTATTAGTAAAAGAAGAAAGTAGCGCTGTGGAAATACCCAACTTCGCAACCACGGTACCTAGCCTACCTTCAGAGATATTGCGGCTAACCCAGCTGATTAAGCGAGTTTTCTCCAACGCACTTGATGCGAGGATCAGAAGAATTAAAGTCAGTAACGAGGAGTTAGTGAAGTTATTGGCTAGGCTCGACAAGTCGATCATACCAGCCATAAAAGCAATAAAAGCCGCGCCAGCAAAGATAAAGCTTGGCTTAATACGGGTAACGAGCAGGCAAGTAATGATGCCGAGCAAAATCGCTAATACAAATCCTTGTTGCCACATATACCCGTCCTTTATGGCGGAAACAATCGGTTTCCGCCTGATTCAATAAGCTGTTACTTGGTCGTTTATGACTTCAGTAGTTGGCTTAGATCTTTGGCATCCCAATGAGGGAAGTGCTTGCGTACCAATGCGTTGAACTCAAGTTCAAATGCAGAGAAGTTACCGACTTGCTGTTCAACAGAGTCCAAACGGTCTCGAATCAAACCAGCACCAACCGTCACATTAGTCAGGCGGTCGATAACAATGAAACCACCGGTGTCCGCACTCTCACGGTATTTATCCAGCGCGACGGTCTCGTTCAATGACCATTCACACAAACCAATACCATTCAGTGGCAACTCATCAACAGCGTGAGTCGACAGGTTGTTGATATCATATTGATGACGAACCGTTTCAACCTGACCGACGGTTTTCTTGCCTGCGATCTTGATGTCGTAAGCTTTACCCGGTTGCAGTGGTTGCTCTGTCATCCACACGATGTCTGCCAATACATGGTTGGTTGATTCAATCTGTGCATTTTCTAGCACAATCAAATCACCACGGCTGATATCGATTTCATCTTCAAGAGTCAGTGTTACCGCCAAACCCGCTTGTGCTGATTCAAGTTCACCATCAAAGGTCACAATGCTTGCCACCTTAGAGGTTTTACCTGAAGGCAACGCCTTGATTTCATCACCGACGCTGACACGACCAGAAGCCACGGTGCCGGCAAAGCCACGGAAATCTAAGTTAGGACGATTGACATACTGCACAGGGAAACGGAATTCGCCCGCAGAACGTTTTTGGTCAATGTCTACGTTCT
>NZ_JBFRSN010000216.1:7419-10588 GCF_041473595.1 Vibrio sp. 10N.222.46.A1 | reverse complement strand
GCGTTCGTATTGGTGAAAACCAGTGATCATTCTCATGAGTGGTATGGTCGTTTTGTAAACACCGTATCGGAATTTCCAGAAGTGATGGAGTTTTATCGCATGGCTGGAGAATATGATTATATGATGAAGGTTCAGGTGAAAGACATGAAGTGCTTTGATGATTTCTACAAGCGCTTGGTGAATAGCATTGATGGTATCTCTAATGTGACCTCGACGTTTGCGATGGAGCCATTGAAGTACACAACGGCATTGCCTCTATAAGCTGCACCTAGCTAAACGTTAACTATCGTTTCAGTTTAACTATCTTCTCAGTTTAGATCTCGTCTCTGCGATAAAGAAAAGGAATATTCATGTTTGCAAAAGTATCTACTGCTATCCAATTGGTGCTGGCCGTTGCCATTTTTTATTTGGGTTACACCATCTATTCGTTTACCAATAAAGTCGGTGAAATCGTTGATACTTATCCGCAGGTGATCGAAGATTTATCCGGTCTTACCAAAGGGCTAAAAGTAGAAGAGCTATTAGCGTTTGCTGAACATGTTAATGAGCTTGCTCCTCAGGTGTTTGATACCGTTGAAGACGTCAGAAAGACCGTCGAAAAAGTGAATCAAACCGTTTCATCGGTTGATAATAAAATCCCTGCGATATTAGATGAAGTTAAAAATGTCCGAACGGAAGTCGGGCAGGTAAGAACCGATGTCATCCCGCCCACATTGACTGAATTAAAACGATACCGTGTTGATGTGATGCCACCGATGCTCGCTGAAAGTAAATCTTACCGCGAACAAACTATCCCCACTGTTGTTGCCGAATCTGAAATGCTACGAGCGGAAGTTCCGGGAATTTTGGAACAAGCGAATTTGCTGGCAGATAAAAGTAAAGAGTTAGCTCAGGGCGCCGCAGAGGGCGCAGTGAAAGGCGTGGTGTTATCGCCATTTAATCTACTGCGAGACGCTGGTGATGGAATTAAAACTCGAGTACAAGGTGAATTCGAACCCTTGCTAGAGGCTGAATAGAGATTACGGACTGTTACGTGACAGCTTGTCGTTAGCATCATTAAAAAGAGAGGCTAGGTATTAAACCTAGCCTCTCTTTTTGTTTTCTCGTAAATATTTGGGGCTTGTAAAAAGCGTTTATTCGCTATTTAGTAAAACGCATCACACCTTCTTGAACTGCTGTCGCTACTAGCTCACCTTTCTGATTAAAGATCTCGCCGCGCACTAGGCCACGAGTGTTCGCTGCCGTTGGGCTTTCAATCGCATAAAGCAGCCATTCATCCATCTTGAATGGGCGGTGGAACCAGATTGAGTGGTCAATCGTTGCCACTTGGAAGTTGGGTGTCATGATCGAAACTTCGTGAGGGTGAAGCGCCGTCACCAAGAACCCCCAATCCGATGCGTAAGCAAGCAGGTATTGGTGAATCAATTGGTTGTCTGGCATCGCGCCATTTGCTCTCACCCAAAGGTATTGTTTTGGGGCGGCTTTCTTAGGGTTAAGCGGGTTCACTATTGTTACCGGGCGCATCTCAATTGGCTTTTCGCCACAGAAAGTCTTACGCAGTTTCTCAGGCAAAAATTCAGCAATGTGGCTTGCTAACTCAGTTTCTGATGCAAAGTTCTCTGGCCCTGGGATGTTTGGCATTTCATTCTGGTGTTCAAAGCCGGGTGCGTCACCATGATAAGAAGCCGTAAGATAGAAAATAGGGCGGCCATTTTGAATCGCTTTCACGCGGCGTGTACTAAAGCTGCGTCCATCTCTTAGGTTCTCAACATCGTAAATAATGGGTTTTTCAGGGTCGCCGGGAAATAGAAAGTAACTGTGGAACGAGTGAACACTGCGGTCGTCTTGAACCGTATAACGAGCAGCAGAAAGCGCTTGCCCTAATACTTGACCGCCGTATACCTGTGGCAGACCTAGGTTCTCACTTTGCCCGCGGAACAGGCCTTCCTCTAGTTTCTCTAGCTGAAGTAAATTGAGTAATTCATTTAAAGGTTGACTCATCGCCAGCATGCCTCTTGGTAAAATAGGTGTCAGATTATGGTGTTAATCATTCAGCTTAGTCAGATATCTGTCAATAAATCATAGGGTTTCGAGACAGAATATGAAAGCTCTCTTATAATTGGTGAGTAGATTTGCCGAGTCCGGCAAACATGTTGAGAGAAATTGAATATGAAAAAGGCTCTAATTCTTATTACGTCTTTAGTATCGTTTGGCCTACTTGTGGGTTGCCAAGCAACATCAGAAACCAGTGCTTCTCAGGAAGTGGTTGCAGAGAACACTCAAGTGATTTCAGGAACAGTAAGCTATCGTGAAAGAATTGCATTGCCAGAGAATGCAGTAGTGACTGTTACGCTAGAAGACATCTCACTGGCTGACGCACCATCGACCGTTATCGCGACTCAAGAGTTCACCACTGACGGTAAGCAAGTACCGTTCGCATTCGAGCTGAGCTACGACAACAACAAGATTAAAGCTAACCACCGTTACAACATGCGCGCAACGATTCACGTTGACGGCAAATTACGTTTCACTACTGACACCATTAAGTCAGTGATTACTGACGTAGAAAACACGCAACAAGCAGACCTACGTTTGGTTGGTGTCCGTTAATTCGAAATCGATGCCACTGTTAAGGCATCTTGATTAAGCTTAATTTAGTCAGTTGAATAGACGATTAGTGGCAGCTCTAGGGCTGCCATTTATATATTCTGAGTTTAACTTTTCCCGCGTCACTCACTTCAATCCCTTCTTCTTGCAAATACTTTTTCTGGCGATCAAACGAATCCCCTTTCAAAGAGATCTCACCTTTACTATTGATCACCCGATACCAAGGCAGTTTGCTTCCTTCTGGTAGGTTACCCAGCGCTTTACCCACATGGCGCGCATACCCCGGAAATCCTGAAAAACGTGCGATGTCTCCATAAGTTGTTACTTTCCCATATGGAATTTGGTGAATCACAGCAAAGATTTGGGGCAAAAATTGGTCCATACTAAAAGTTCCTAGTTCATAAATACCAATCACAGTAAGTAAGTGTTCAAAAATAGCGCAGGGAAAAAGCTTGAGAACAAGACTGCTCTTTTTGATAAGAAGTTTCGATAAATAGTTATTCTACAATCAAAAAATCTAACGAGGTTATCGAGGCTTTTAACAAGCTAGGGTGACCAGTTA
>NZ_JBFRSN010000216.1:5865-6656 GCF_041473595.1 Vibrio sp. 10N.222.46.A1 | reverse complement strand
AGCTAGGGTGACCAGTTAATTACTACGATTGGTATGGTACCACGGATCGGTAGAAGGAGAGGGCTATGGTATTTTCAACGTTTCAGTTCTTGATCACCACATTATTAGCGGTTGTTTGCGCGAGAGCAATCAGTTTAAGTGAGGGAGATATCCCAGTACTTGCAATGGTCATTCCTGCATTATGGATTCTACCGCAGGGTGGTATCGCAGGTTTAGCTTTGCTTGCTGCCATGACCACTTACGGTCTAACCCTTCCTTTGCAACCCATCACGCTCTCAGTCAGTGTGTGGGTGTTATTCCCACTATTGATGGTGGTCTTTTCAAAACGTAGCAGTTTGTCGGTCGTGATTATTTCTGGCTTGATCGTCGCAACGCTACAAGTCGGGATCATGGTGACGCAATCCGCAGGAAAGCTTGATGGCGTTCCGTGGGTTACCACGCTGCAAACCTTGTCGATCATCGTGATTTGGTGGGCGGCCAATCATCTTAAACCAGCCAGTCGACACAGCTGGTGGTCATTAGGCTTAATACTTCCATTATGGATGGCCGATTTACCTTATGCCGCTTTGGTTGCTTTGTGTGTCACGGGTATCATGGCATCGATGGAAACACTGACGCGCTTGAAAACTTTCCGTTGGAATAAGCTGTTGTGTTGGACATTGCCAACTGTCGGTTTTGCGGCTTTGGTGATAACCCCTAGTATCGAAGTGCCTAGTCCCGTTTTTGTGGTGTGGTTATGTTTGTTGGGCACCGCTTGGATGACAGACTACATCCTTCGCACCGAAGATAAT
>NZ_JBFRSN010000216.1:0-5151 GCF_041473595.1 Vibrio sp. 10N.222.46.A1 | reverse complement strand
GATAATGAAGACATCGATATTTAGCTCTTCTGTAACCAAACCTTCCAACTGCAGGTAAATGGCGAATTTACCTGCGATTTGCGAATGGGTTGAATAAAGGATAAGCACTTAGAACGCAATTGTTCAAAAATAGGGTGGAAGGGCTTGCAATGGTTGCTGCGATGCTTAATAATCCAATCACTCTTTGAGGCAAGCCTCTTAGAAAAAGAATCTATGGAGGCTCTGGTCCTCCCGCAACACTAACTTGTGAACTCGGTCAGGCCTGGAAGGGAGCAGCCGCAGCAGGCGACGTGTGTGCCGGGATGTGGCTGGGGCTTCCACCCATTAAAAAAGCCGCTCTTAATGAGCGGCTTTTTGCTATCTGCACTATGAGTTTTCAGACTCGACTTTTACTGTAGAGTCACAATAAAAGTGACTTTACTATGTTCGACCAAACTAAGAAATTATCCCACCCCTATAAGTTCGTTAGTTTACTATTGCTACTGCAGACTCGGAGCTTCGTGAGTTGATATCTGCCGCTTGCGATATGACTTGAGTTAGCTTTTCCAAATTTCTCCGTCTACGAGAACTGCTTGTGTATGATAGCTATCATTTAGAATTGTTGCTGCTGCAATATATCCTTCTTTCAAGTAACCAAGAGAGCTCCCACTTCGCAACGCATGTGCAGGGTAAGTCGATGCCATTTTAAAAGCTTCTTCTTCATCAATTCCCCATGCAATAATATTAGCAACAGATTGATCCATACCAATATGTGCACCAGCTAGGTTGCCATTCGAATTGACCAATTTGTTCTCAACAACTTTGATAATTTCGTTGTTGAGAACGAAGCTATTGTCTGCGCTACCGACTGAGCCCATAGCATCTGAGACAATTAGCAATTTTCCTTTCGGTTTTGCTCGGTGGGCAAGCTTGATGTTTGTAGGGGCAACGTGAATCCCATCGGTAATAATTGAGCACCACGCGTGATCAGTCATTAACGCTGTGCCAACAACGCCCGGTTCTCTGCCGTTTAGAGGAGACATTGCGTTGTATAGGTGTGTGAAGCCATCAATATGGGATAAGGTTTCTTCGCTTAGTTGCTGCTCTGTTGCATTACTATGGCCACAAGACACCAATACCCCTTTACGAGAAAGCCAGTCAATAGCGGCCGAATTTACAGCTTCAGGAGCTAAAGTAATAAGCGTTTTTCCCTGAGTTAGCCAAGGAAGGTCGAGGAGTCCGGCGACGGTAGGGTCGTAAAAATGACTGGTATCATGAGCGCCTTTTTTTTCCGGGCTTAGCCATGGTCCTTCTAAGTGGACACCCAATACGCCCTTAGTTTTATTTTCTAGAGCGGAACGAGTAGCCAACAAGGCTTGTTTGATCTTTTCTGAACTGTCGCTGATTAACGTAGGTAGCAAGTAAGCAGTACCATGTTTTCTATGGGCATGGCAGATGGTTTCAATGCCTTTGACGTCGGTTTGTTGGTTGAACATGACACCGCCGCCACCGTTTACTTGGAGGTCGATAAACCCTGGTGTAAGCGTAGATGAAGGGTAGCGTATGACTTCGGCTTGCGCAGGAATACGATTCTCAGGCACGATTGAGACGATGTGGTTTTCCTGCCAAAGTAATGCGGATTCGTAGTGCATCTTCTCACCATCAAAAATACGCAGCGCTGAGATTGCTTTGAGTGTCATGAATAGTCCTTTCGCTCTTAATTGAAGAGCAGTCTTGATAAAATACGTGGTATATACAGAGCCCAAATACACTTAAACTCAGTGTTCAAAAAGAGCGGCGGCCCCTAACAGACAAGCATCATGATTGCCCTTTGCTGGTGCTAACTTGATTTGAAATGGACGCGGACGCATCTCAATGTGCTGTGCTACCCGCTCTAAATAACCAGCCGCAAGACCCACTCCCCCCCCGATTACGATCACATCTAAATCAAGGGTGGCTTTTAAATTACAACATAACGTGGCGATAGCTTGGGCGCTTTGCTGAATAATGTGTTCGGCAGAGGGGTTAAGGTGCGCTTGCTCAAAAAGTTCGACGTTAGAAATGGTGTTATTAATTGTCTGTTGGGCGTATTTATTGATGGCTGTCCCTGAGGCGATGGCTTCGACACAACCTCTTTGACCACAGCCACAAATTGGCCCGTTGGGATCAATCACTAAATGACCTATATGTCCGGCAAAGTTGTTTTGTCCGCGATGAAGCTTCCCATCAAGAATCAAGCCGCCACCGACACCGGTTGATACCGTTAGATAGGCCATGTTTTTTTCTTGATCGGTTAAGTGCAAGTATTCATACCATGCCGCTGCCTGCGCATCGTTTAGCATTGCGACTGGCTTGCCTGTTTGTGCTTTGATTTCAGTATGGAGTGGGAAAGGAGTGGGAAAGGCCAATGTGTCTGGGTTAATGGCGCTGATCCCTTGTTCTGTAACCAACCCCGTAGTGGAGATGCCAATTTGATCCACATCTTCTAACCAAGGTTCGCAGTGCTGCAGTATATGGTTTGCAAATTGATTTGCAGAAGTTACGTCAATGGTCGGGATTTGCATTCGCTCACAGAGCTTGCCATTTGAGACAAACCCCAACGCGATTTTTGTGCCGCCAATGTCAATGGCTAGGATGTTCATTATTACGCCTCTACTGCTTGAGTTGCTTTATTAAACCAGTTCGTTACGACTTCTAATCGTGTCAAGGCTGAACCAACGGTTACTGCTGTTGCACCACACTCAATGGCCTTAGCGGCAAGTTCAGGTGTGTTGTACCTGCCTTCTGCCATAGTAAAGAAACCCGCTTTAGAAAACTGTTTAACCAGTTCAAAGTCTGGTTCAGTTGGTTCACTTTCTCCAACATAACCTGACAACGTTGATCCAATGATCTCGACGCCATGCTGATGGGCCCAAAGACCGTCTTCAAAACATGAACTGTCCGCCATCGCAAAGCAACCTGTTTCCTTAATTGCGGTGACGATTGCATCGCGGCTTTCTGGTCGAATTCGGTCAGTTGCGTCAAACGCTATGATGGTTGCCCCAGCCTCTGCCAGTGCAGTGACATCGCTGCAATAAGGCGTAATTCTTACCGGACTATTCTCTAAATCACGCTTCACAATACCAATAATTGGTATGCTGACATGTTCAGAAACCGCCTTCACATTGTTGATACTTTCAATGCGGAGTGCTTTCGCTCCAGCTTGTTCTGCGGCTTGTGCCATTGCGACAATAATCTCAGTTTTCGCAAGTGGGCTGAGTTCAACTGGTTGAATAGAGACAATGGTTTGTCCGTGTAAAATGCCTTTTAAGTCATTGATACAAATTGCTTTATTTCTCACGATGGGCCTCGTCTGTATAAGTTTTGTCACGGTATTACTTGAATGCATCACAGCAATGAATGAGCAACTGTAGTGCTATTTGAATTGAATATCTGTCCGTGATCACATTTTGTTAAATCTAGGTTTGAAAATAATCTTCACCGCAATAATAATCCATAACGAAGATTTTTTTCAAACAAAATAAAAATTTTTTTTGAAAGTGGTGAAATCAGACCGAAAACCAATATAAGGGAATAATATGAAAGCCATGAACAAAATCACTATTGCTATGCTGACTCTCGGATTTGCTGTTTCTACACAAGCGGCTACAACGCTTAAAATGGGGATGCAAGCCTCAGTAGGCTCTGTGGAATACACTTCTGCGAAACTGCTTGCGGATACCATTGACGAGATGAGTAACGGGGACATCAAACTGTCACTTTTTCCAAGCGCACAGTTAGGTGATGACCGCGCAATGTTACAACAGCTAAGCCTAGGTGATTTGGATATCACTTACGCAGAATTTGGTCGTATGGGTCTTTGGATTCCTCGCGCAGAAGCCGTAACATTGCCATACGTTGCGAAAGACTATGAGCATCTACGCCGTATGTTCGAATCTGATTTTGGCCAAGGCATCCGTGAGGAAATGTTGACTAAGTTCAATTGGCGAGCGCTAGATACTTGGTACAACGGAACACGTGAAACAACGTCTAACCGCCCTCTTGAATCAATCTCAGACTTTAAAGGCTTGAAGCTTCGTGTTCCAAACGCTAAACCAAACTTAAACTACGCAAAACTGTCTGGTGCATCCCCGACACCAATGGCGTTTTCTGAAGTGTACCTAGCACTGCAAACCAACGCCGTTGATGGCCAAGAAAACCCATTGCCGACCATTAAAACAATGAAGTTCTATGAAGTTCAGAAGAACCTCGCGATCACAAACCACATTGTGAACGATCAAATGGTGATCATTTCTGAGACAACTTGGCAAAAACTGTCCGAGGCTGATCGTAAGATCGTGACTGCCGCGGTAGCGAAAGCGGGCGCTGTTCATACTGCTTCAGTGAAAAAACAAGAAGCTGAGTTAGTTGCTTTCTTTGAGTCTCAAGGCGTGAATGTTACTTACCCCGACCTTGCTCCTTTCCGTCAAGCGATGGAGCCGCTATACACGAAGTTTGAAGACAAAATTGGTCAGCCAATTGTGAAAAAACTGGCGAGCATGTAAGCCATCGTCTATTGGTAGTAAATAAGCTTGGCTGGCCATTAGAGGCCAGCCTTGGAGCTAAAAAATGTTACGTAAGATTATTGATAATATCGAAGAGATCATCACCGTGCCTTTAATGGCCATTCTGCTCCTAGTACTGACTTGGCAGATCGGAACCCGTTGGTTATTGAATGATCCTTCGCTTTGGAGTGAAGAGCTCGCACGAGTTCTTTTTATGTATATGTCGTTAATTGGTTGTGCGATGGCCATCAAAACGGGCTCGCACGTCAAAATTACTTTTTTCTCAGATAAATTACCCAACAAAATACGCTTTTCGTTAGCGTTTACTTTGGAGTTAGCTGTACTCGTGTCTATTTTTGCCATCATTTATTTAGGCTACCAGCACGTTCAACGTACCGCTTTTTTTGAACTGATCACGTTAGAAATTTCGAGTAAGTGGATGAATTACAGTTTACCACTTGCGGGGCTGTTTATGGTGGCACGTCAACTGGAAAAAATGGTTCAGTTAGTCGGTGAGTTTCGTGTAAGTACAGCTAAGTCATCTGAACAATCATCTCAAACAGTCGTTAGGTAGGAGTCATTATGGCAGGTTCAATTTTTGGCTGGTTAGCACTTCTGTTTGCAGGGA
>NZ_JBFRSN010000215.1:0-7528 GCF_041473595.1 Vibrio sp. 10N.222.46.A1 | reverse complement strand
GGATGACACAACATTAGGTCGAACATTTAAGCGCTCGCACTCTTTGACCAATTGATCGAGGTAATTGAAAGAATTAGAAATAATTGTCGCACGGCTTAGGTTATCGAACGTTTGAGCGTGAGCCTCGACCGTGTCTACGTACAAACAAAAGGTGAATGTAGAGCCTCCTCCTTTCACTGAGCGTGCGGTAATATAGCCGCCCATCAAGTCAACAAGCTGCCGACAAATCGCAAGCCCTAGCCCTGTACCGCCGAATTGGCGAGTAATACTGCCATCTTCTTGAGTGAAAGGTTCAAAAATGGACTCTAGCTTCTCTGGCTCAATCCCAATCCCGGTATCAGACACACTGCATTCAAGCTTACCTCGCCCCAAAGACATCGGTGTATAAGCAATATCCGTTGTAATCGTGCCTTTTGAGGTAAATTTAATAGCATTAGACAGCAAATTGGTTAGCACTTGTCGAACACGATACTCATCGAAAAACAGCTGTGTTGGGGTTTGAGCATCAATGTTGATATCGAGTTCAATGTCTTTACTGATCGCTTTCGACAAAATTACGCTCACAGAGTCGTAAACCGCTTCTCGCAAATCGGCATTATGCGGCGACAACATTAAGTTACCCGACTCTATCTTAGAAAGATCGAGAATGTCATTGAGTAACACCAACAACGAATGTGAAGACGACTCGATATCCTCAAGTACCTCTTGTTGGTTAGCACTCAGTTGACTCTGAGATAAAATTTCCGCCATACCTATAATTCCATTAAGCGGCGTACGTATTTCATGAGACATGTTTGCTAAAAATGCACTCTTGGCCTTGTTAGCCGAAATTGCATCTTCTTTTGCTATTATCAGCTCTTTGTTGTGATGATAGTTACGTTCCATCACTCGATTGAGGGTTTCAGTAAACTCGGCAAGTTCATCGTTACCTTGAATATGAATCACCTTAGGCTTGCCGTAACTATCCGCGTATTCAGACACCCCTTTCACGATAATCGATAAGTTTCTATTTAAGCGCAAAGATGTCGCGACACCAAGCCATAACAAAGCACCTGAAACAACAAGGATAAGCAATGTCATAACCGCCGTTTGCCTTTTCTGTAGCGCTATATTTTTTGTCAAATCAAACTTTAATTGATCGGTATAAGCACCAACCGCCTTTGAGATCGCCAGCTTCTTTCGCTCTAAACTTTCCACATGTTCATATATTTCAGGTGTCGAGAAGTCACCTTTGAGAAGCCGCGCCGTAAATCGGTCTTGAAATTCATCTTGGGAGAACATGTTTAACAGTTTGCTAATTTCCAGCGAGTGGCTGTCTGATCGTAAAAACGTATCTAACAGCTGTTGTTGCCTTTCTAAAGCACCAACATAGCTCAATAAATATTGATCAATCAGCTCTGGAGAACGATACAAGCGGTAACTCAGCCACGCTTCTCGCTGAGTCCAGAACACGTAGTGAGTAAGATTGATAAACATCGTATCTGTTTGGCTGATCTTTTCGTCCACTATATTGGCACGATATTCAGACAGCTCCATTAACACGCCTTTTAACAGGTCAAAGGCTCGTTCTGTTTGCTGTGCGTTGCTGACAGTAATCTGTGATGCGTCGCTGTCAATACTAGTGGTTACCCGCGCGAGCTTCTTTAACACACTCTTTAACTCAATCAACTGCGGCTCGACAGTCCAACTGTTGTCGAACTGTTGAAGTTGTATTTCGTAATGAGCAAGCCTATCCACTTCCACTTGCAGCTCTAAAAACAACGGACCTTTCTCTGGCGAGTCTTTAGACAGCACTAACCATTGATAAGCACCACTTGAAACAGCATTAAAAGATTGAAGTGCTTCCACCTTAATTCGCGTTACTTCAAGGTGATTCATCTTCTTATCGTTCTTGAGCACTTCATTGACTGTAAACCCAAACATGATGAATACAGAAACTGTTGAAAGAAAAATAAGACGCCATCTAATTGACATATTTATCATTTTTATAACGACTCCTTTCCCGATAGTATTTTTACCTAGCTCAATATAAGAATAGGACATTAACAGGAGTTATTGATCAAATTGAATATGAACAAATGACATTATGAGCTAATCATAGGGAATTGGCGTCAGTCGTTATCCACATACAGGATTTAAAGAGGAAGGTCTATTTTAAACAAGTGAAAGGATAAGGTTATGCCTCTAGATGACCGCAAGTCACTGCTCTAGAAACCAATAAACACCAAAGTTAAGTCAAATTTGTGAGATCTAATCGTTTGCGTCACTAACTTTCTGTACTCAAACTCAGCTTATTCAAAAGTCGAACAAGAAAACTCGCTGAATACCTTATCTGTCGTTTACTTTTTAAGTGTAACTAGTGCTAATGATCACATCTTTAATGATCGCAATTCCCTTTATTACACATTATGTTTTGATCTGAGTATTTTTTGGCGAAAATTAAGTACTACAGACTGTTAAAGTCAATAGCCTTTCTTGACACTAAAATCTTGATTTATGACCAATTAAAAGCCAATTTTCAGACAATTAATCTGCATTTATTTTTCCTAGCAGAATAACTCGTCGTACCTTACAATCCTGCCACATAAAAATTACAAATTACACACAAGGCATATCAAGCAAATTTAAGTGGCGTTAAAGACCACCAAAGCTTAGATAGCTCAACTCCCCCATGCACTCATGGCTACCCTACATTCGCTATGATTGCAGACATTAACGTGAAAGGTCCCGAGTAAAGATGAGTCCCGAAAAGCACCTCCTAGACTGGCAAACTAGTCAAACTATTGCTGAATCAATCGCTCCTACTTTAGGTCAGTTGTATCGCCAAAAAGGCGTTGAAGTTATCCTCTTCGGTAAAACACTGGTTAACGCAACAACTATCGACATCATCAAAGCTCACCGCATCGCAAAACGTTACACAGGTTCTCCGCTTACCGCAGAACAGACTCAACCCATCATTCAACACCTTCTCTCTATGGACTTATCTCCATGTCGTATCGATGTTGGTCGCCTTGCTCATACATTCTGGCAAGATCGCGAAGACACACACGGGTTGGATGATTTCCTACAAACTGCACTTTTAGAATCGCTTGAAGGCGAGGCGATGACAGAACCTCGCGATGTTGTATTGTACGGTTTTGGTCGTATTGGCCGCTTGCTTACTCGTCTATTGATCGAGAAAAGTGGCCCAGGTTACCCACTGCGTTTACGTGCAATTGTTGTTCGTGGCGGCAAAGATGGTGACTTAGAAAAACGTGCAAGCTTGCTACGTCGTGACTCTGTTCATGGCCAATTCAACGGCAGCATTGTTGTAGACCAAGAACGTAAAGCGATCATCGTTAACGGTAACTTCATCCAAGTTATCTACGCAAACAAGCCAGCAGAAGTGGATTACACATCTTACGGTATCGAGAATGCACTTGTGGTTGATAACACAGGTGTGTGGCGTGACGCTGAAGGCCTAAGCCAACACGTTGCGTGTAATGGCGCAAAGAAGGTTCTACTGACTGCGCCAGGCAAAGGTGAAATCAAGAACGTTGTATTTGGTGTAAACCAAAATGACATTCAACCAGAAGACACAATCATCTCTGCTGCAAGCTGTACAACCAACGCGATTACGCCAGTATTAAAAGCGGTTCACGACAAGTTTGGTGTCCTATCAGGTCACATCGAAACGGTTCACTCATTTACCAATGACCAAAACCTAATCGATAACTTCCACTCAGGTGATCGTCGTGGTCGTGCTGCTTCATTGAATATGGTACTGACATCGACTGGTGCTGCTAAAGCGGTATCAAAAGCGATGCCAGAAATGGAAGGTAAGCTAACAGGTAATGCGATTCGCGTACCTACGCCAAACGTTTCAATGGCAGTAGCAAACCTAAACCTTGAGAAAGGCACAAACAAAGAAGAGTTGAACGAATACCTGCGTGAAATGGCGCTATCTTCAACTTTATCTGCACAGATTGATTACACCGACTCAACCGAGATTGTATCTACCGATTTGGTTGGTTCTCGCCACCCAGGTGTGGTTGACGGTGTTGCAACTATCGCGCAAGACAACCGCGCTGTTCTTTACATTTGGTACGACAACGAGTTTGGCTACAGCTGCCAAGTTGTTCACTGTATGGAACAGATGATGGGTGTTCGTTACAAGACATACCCTGAAGTTTAAACGACTTCGATCTTGTAACTAACTCAGCGCAAACGGCTCCACAACATAATAATTATATCTGCGAAGTCTATTATGGGCTTCGCAACCCTTCTTGTTTTACTCCCCCGTATAAACAGGAAGGTTGCCACTTAGATCTGCTCTCTCTATCTGATCTAAGTGGCCTTTTTACATCTGGTACTTTAATTTTGGTCTCTATTATGCCAACTTTGTTTTTACCGTTCTAACAAAGCTCGACTTCACATCTGCTACAGCTCAACCTCAACATCTGACTGAATCGTACTCGAACACGCAAGGACATAACCTTGCTCAATCTGTTCTGGCGTCAATGTTTCTTGGCTGCTTGATTCCACTGAACCTTTGGTTACTTTGCACTTGCAAGAACCACAAATCCCACTGCGACAAGCAATAATAATCGGAACTCCAGCTTTCTCTAATGAATCAGCCAGTGGTGTACCCGCTTCCGCTTCTACTTCTGCGCCAAATGCAGGAACAAACACCTTAACGGCACCATTTGAATCTGCAGACGCTTCCGCTTGTGACTCTTCTGAAGCTGTATTGCTATTGGCTAGTGAATCCGTGTTTGGGTTCGCTGGCGTGAAACTTTCTTGATAGAAATTTTCCATGTTGAATTCTAGTTCTTTCAGGTAGCTTTCTATGTTTTGCATAAAGCCAACTGGGCCGCACAGATAAACAGTTCGGTCTAAAATATCTGGGCTTAGTTTTACTAACCAATTCTTATCTAATCGACCTTGAGGAGCTAATGTTCCTTCACTGTCTTTTAGCAGCAATTTAAGATTGAAGTTGCTGTGCGCCTCATCTAATTGATGCAGTTCTTGAAAGTAAATGGTCTCACGCTTATTGCGTGCCATGTGGACGAAGTCGATCTCAATATCACTGCCTTGAGCCAACCAATACTTTGCCATCGCCATCACAGGAGTGATACCGCAACCCGCACTCACTAGCGTCACTTTTTTGGTCGTCGTTGGCATGCAATCAATACAGTTAAACGCACCAGCAGGCTTCAATACAGAAACCTCATCACCTTCATCAAGTTCATCAACAATAAAGTTCGAAACCAAACCACCTTCCACACGCTTTACCGTCAGTTTCAGGCGGTTATCTTCAGGACAAGACGCTACAGAATAAGCACGGTAATCGGTTTTCGCCGGCATATACAAACCCAGAGTAATAAATTGCCCTGGCTTAAAGTTGAAATGTAAGTCTTGTGGAACGCTGCCAAGCTCAAAGCTGACCGTATCTGGCGTCTCGTGCCATTTCTTTAAACACACTAAATTGATTGAATCGCTATCCGACCATGCATACATAGTTCGTGTACCTTGCTAATGACTAAAGATTTAAATCGAAAAAGCCCCGCCGTTGTCTGTTTTAGAAAAACGTCACAACAACGGGGCTTAGAGTTGGCTTAAATTAAGCCGCTAAGATTGTTTTAAGATCTTGCTCTGGCGTTGAGATAGAACGCATATCGAACTCGTCTTGCATAATCTTTAATAGGTTTTCTGTTAGGAAAGCTGGCGCTGTTGGGCCCGTGTAAATACCTTTCACACCAAGAGCGAACAGGGTAAGCAGGATAACGATCGCTTTTTGCTCGAACCAAGATAGAACCAGCGTTAACGGAAGTTCGTTGATACCACAATCAAACTCTTGAGACAGTGCGATAGCAAGCTGAATCGCTGAGTAAGCATCGTTACATTGGCCAACATCTAACAGACGTGGGATACCGTTAATGTCGCCGAATTGGTTTTTGTTGAAACGGAATTTACCACATGCCAATGTCAGGATTACTGAATCTTCTGGCGCTTGAGCTGTGAAGTCTGTGTAGTAGCTACGTTCAGATTTGTCACCGTCACAACCACCCACTAGGAAGAAGTGTTTGATGTTGCCTTCTTTCACTTGCTCAACAACCGCAGGTGCCGCTTCCATCAGTGCGTTACGACCAAAGCCGACAGTGATCATCTGCTCGATCTCGTCGTGTTTGAAACCTTCTTGCGCCAGTGCACAGTCAATTACTGCGCTGAAATCATCGCCTTCAAGGTGATCAACACCCGGCCAGCCCACGATGCTGCGTGTAAATAGACGGTCTGCGTAAGAACCTACATCAGGGTTAAGCAGGCAGTTAGACGTCATTACAATTGCGCCAGGGAAGTTAGCGAATTCTTTTTGCTGGTTCTGCCAAGCGCTACCGTAGTTACCCGCAAGGTGTGGGTACTTGTTTAGCTCTGGGTAACCGTGTGCTGGTAGCATCTCACCGTTAGTGTAAACGTTGATGCCCTTGCCTTCGGTTTGTTGAAGGATCTTTTCTAGATCATGCAAGTCGTGACCAGAAACAAGAATACAGTGTCCTTTCTTAGTTTTCACGTTCACGGTTGTTGGTTGAGGGTGACCAAATGTATCTGTCTCACCTTTATCCAGCATTTCCATGACTTTGTAGTTCATCAAGCCAATCTGCATAGACGTATCTAGCAGTTGTTTTAGGTCAGATGGATCTGTACCTAAGAACGCCATGATTTCGTGGTACTCAGCAAAAATAGCATTGTCAGTTTGACCAAGAACACGAGCGTGCTCCATGTAGGCTGCCGCACCTTTTAAGCCGTATAGGCAAAGAAGACGAAGGCCAATCACATCTTCGTGTTGAGAGTCGTGACCACGGTTTACAGCAGCTTGAGGCGCAAGTGCCAATAGCTCTGAAGAATCTGTTGGAAGATCGAACTGTGCTGCTGCAGAAAGTTCTGGAATTTCAAAACCAATCAATGTTGCTGCTGCACGAACTTTTTGCTCTAAACGCTGCTTGAATTCATGAGACTGTTGTGCGAATTCGATAATACGAGCAGGGTCGAAGTTAACGTTAGTCAGTGTTGCGAAGAACGCTTTTGGCGCCCACTCATCAACTTCTGTATCAATAACATCGCAAGCGCGACCTAGGCTTGCCCAAAAAGAAACGCCTTGAAGAGAATGCACCAACACGTCTTGAAGGTCGGATACTTCCGAGGTTTTTCCACACATGCCTTGTGCGAAAGAACAGCCTTTTACGGTTGGGGTTTGAATTGTTTGTTCACATTGAATACAAAACATATAAGGGGCTCCAGTAATTTTTTATTAGCTGTAAGTACTTTGCTTACAGTGACTTATTCCACCCCCCCTATAGAGCATCAAGCGTGCCAACTTTTAAGTCGTTGATTTTATGGAACTTACTGTTATCCCATGATTTTAGTGCGTGATTATGACTACATATAAACTCTAAATCCACACACGACTGTGTCATAGTGACTCTCTGGTATTTATTAACGGTGTTCATGTTTCGTTCAGAATAGAAGCGATATAGTAACAACATAGAGT
>NZ_JBFRSN010000214.1:0-1095 GCF_041473595.1 Vibrio sp. 10N.222.46.A1 | reverse complement strand
CGCATGCCTTGGCCAACTGTTGTAGTTACAAACTCAACGTCATCTTGCTGGCGAATGTAGCTTTCAACTTTTTCTGTCTGCTTAATCGTTTCACGTACATCGGTACCTTCCGGCATCCACATATCGACGTAAAACATTGGCGTATTTGATGGCGGGAAGAACTGCTGCTTCACCATACCAAAACCAACCACAGAAACTGCTAATAGCGCGACCATACTTACTACGGTAAGCCACCTAAATCGAAGTGCTACTTTCAGACACGCGCCGAATACAACGAACAGAATACCTTTGTATGGGTCTTCGTTCTCATCGACCTTGTCTTCTTCTTTCAGCATCATTTCTGCAAGGAACGGAGTCAGCGTTAGCGCTGTAACCCAGCTCAAGAACAATGAAAAACACAAAACCCAGAACAGTGAGCCCATGAATTCACCTGTCGCGTCTTTCGACAAACCGATTGGTGCAAAGGCCGTGATAGCAATAATGGTCGCACCCAATAGTGGCCATTGTGTTTGTGTCACGATGTCTTTCGCTGCTTGAAGCTTGGTTTTGCCTTTCTTCAAGCCAACCAAAATACCTTCAACGACAACAATCGCATTATCCACCAGCATACCGAGAGCGATGATAAGTGCACCCAGTGAGATACGGTGCAGTTCGACATCGTTGTAATCCATCAGGATGAAGGTTCCAAATACCGTCAATAGAAGCACTAGACCGATGATCAAACCACTGCGTAAACCCATTGCCAAAAGCAGTACGATGATAACAATAGCAACGGCTTCTACTAGGCTGATTAAAAAGTCAGCCACTGATTTGTCTACTTCTTGCGCTTGGTTGTAGAAGTAGTTCAGCTCTACACCGGCAGGCTTAATGCTTTCTAAACGATCCAGTTCGGCATCTAACGCGTTACCAATTTCGACGACGTTTACGCCTGAAGAGAACGCAATACCTAGGTTGATCGCTGGTTTGCCATTGTAAGTTAATACGTTACCTGGCTTTTCTTGGATACCGCGAGTCACTTCAGCGACATCTTTCAAGCGAATGAGGTTGCCCGTATCACGACCATGAATGATCAGGTTTTCTAACTCTTCAACCGTG